>NZ_BAAGZM010000259.1:0-5746 GCF_054778495.1 Hymenobacter agri | reverse complement strand
GCTACGAAGCCCAGCGCCGGCAAGACCAGCGCCAGGCCGCCGAGCGCGCCCGCTACGAAGCCCAGCACCACAATGACCGCCACGACGACCGTGGCCACGGCCACTACGGCCGCTAAGCTTTAGCCAGACGCATAAAGCCCCCGGATTTCGCAGGAAATTCGGGGGCTTTATGCGTCTGGGCTGAGCCGTCTACGGCGTCGCTACTCCACGATGAGGCGTTGGGTGCTGGGCATCTGATTGGCTGCCTGCACCGTGAGCAGGTAGCAGCCGGACGGCACCGCGCCCAACAGAAAGCGCGTGCCCGCGCCCGCAAATTGCTGCGTGCGCACCACCTGGCCCGTGAGGGTGGTGAGCGTGGCCGAAGCGGCAACGGCTGGCTGGGTAAGCGTGAGTTGCAAAGCCGAGCCCGCCGAAACCGGGTTGGGCCATACCTGCATCTGCTGTGCTGTGGGCTGAGCGGCGGTAGTAGCGGTGGTAGTGCCGTTGTAGCGAATGCGCCAGCCACCCGTGTAATCGAGCGCGCCCACGGCATCGAGGTCGCCGTCGCCGTCCAAATCGCCCAGAGCGCCGACGTAGGCGGCGCTGGTTACAGCGTTGTTCGGATTGGTGAAAACGCCGCGGCCATCGTTCAGCAGCAGGTAGTTGGAGTAGGAAGTGCCCCGGCTGGTGAGCAGGTCGGCATCGCCGTCGGCATCTACATCGCCCGCTGCTATCACAAAGCTGCCGTAGATGGGCAGGGCCCGACTGGTGAATTTGCCGGTTCCGTCGTTCAGCCAGAGCTGGTCGCCCACGGCTACATCGGCATCGTTGTCGCCATCGAAATCCCGAACCATGATGTCGTAGATGTTGGTGAGGCGGCCAAAGTTGGGTGCCGACTGAAAGTTGCCGGCCCCGTCGTTGAGGCCTTCGATGAGTTCCGAGCCGATGCTGCCCACAAAGTCCAAGTCGCCGTCGCCGTCGAGGTCGGCCAGTGCAGCGCCCCGCATCGCTGAAGGATTGCTGATAACGGCCAGGTTGAAGATGGCCGAACCGTAGAAGTTGCCGTGGCCGTCGTTGAGGCGCACCATGCCGTTCACGACGTCCAGGTCGCCATCGCCATCGACATCGCCCAAGGCCAGGTCTCCTTCCACAATACTGGCTACCCCGCCCCCGGGCGCGAATGTGCCCTGCCCGTTGTTGAAATACACCGTGTTGCGGGCCAGCGGGTCGGCCGTGTCATAAGTAGCGCCCACAAAGTCCAGGTCGCCATCGTTATCAACATCGCCAAGCACAAAAAAACTGGCGTGAATGGTGGCCCCAAGCAGGGGCACCGGGGCCGCAAACCCGCCGCGGCCGTTGTTGCGCAGCACGCTCAGCTGTTCGGCCGGCGCGGGGGAGCCCGAACTGAACGCCGTGATGATATCGAGGTCGCGGTCGCCGTCGATGTCGGCCAGGCGCATGGTGAGCGGATACCCCGAAAATGGCGGCGCTACCACGGTACCGGTAGTGAACTGGCCGGTTCCGCCCGACACGGCGGCGGTGAACTGCCACACGTAGGGCCGGGCCAGGGCCACGCCGGTGCTGCTACGGGCGGCCTTGGGTACCGTTGCCTGCACCGTTTCGCCGGGCAGGAAAGGCTGGGATGGCGCAAACGAGAGCGTAGCCCCGGCTACCGTGCCGGTGCCCGCTACGCGTCCCCCCGTTCGGCTGCTGAAGGCCCGCAGGGCGGCCACCGTGCCGGCATCGGTCCCCATCGCGAGGGGAAAAGTGGCTGAAATGCCTGCGCTACGGGGTACCACGGCATTGGGCTGCGGCGCTACCGATGCCACGGCATAGGCCGCCACCGCGTTGCCGCCGTTGCGCCGGACAACGACCTCGCCCTGCTGCTGACCCTGCCCAATGCTGACGAGGTCGACATCGCCGTCGTCGTCGATATCGGCCAGCGCGAGCTGCGTGGCGTAGCTGCCCACGCTGACGCTGGTGCCCGCGGCAAAAGTACCCGCCCCGTTGTTGAGCCAGGTCGAAACAGTATTGGTGTTGCCGCCGGTGTGATGAATGGCCAGCAGGTCAAGGTCGCCGTCGCCGTCGATGTCGCCGGTGGTCATGTTCTGGGGCTGGGTTGTGATGGGCAGCGTATTCCCCCCGCTCAGTACCCCCGCCCCGTTGTTGAGCCGCACCACGACCGAATACGCTGGGCTATTGGGGTCGGAGCTGAGCAGCAGCAGGTCGAGGTCGCCGTCGTTGTCTACATCGTTGAGGCGCAGCACCTCGATGAAAGTGTTGAGGGCCGAGGGGACCGACGTGCCGGTGGTGAAGCTCGTGCCCGACCCGCTATTGAGCCGCACGCCCACGGTGCTGTTTGCGCTGTTAAAGAACAGCACATCCAGGTCGCCATCGTTGTCCACATCGCCCACCGTAAATGATTTCACGTAGGGCTGCGCGATGGAACCCCGGACGGCGAATGTGCCCGTACCATCGTTCAGGAGAATGACCAGGCTGGTGGCCGCGATGGCCACCATATCCAGGTCGCCGTCGCCGTCCATGTCGTGCAGCGCCAGACCAGTATACCCATCGTTGGAAACAGGCACCGTAACCGGGCTGGCGAAGCCGCCGCCGTTGTTGCGGCGCACCGAGTAATATCCCACCGAGCTGGCAAAATCCGGGTTTTCGATGGTGACCAGGTCTAAGTCGCCGTCGCCATCGATGTCGCCGAGCTGCGCGTTTTGCACGGCGTGCGCGCTCTGGATGTCGGCCCCGCTGCCGTAATCGCCGGTGCCATCGTTCAGGCGCACGGCCAACAGTTGCGAGTGGTTGGTCAGCAGGTCGAGGTCGCCGTCGTTGTCCACGTCGCCGACCGTCAGCGTACTGGTGCTATTGGGGACGCCAATGGTGCTGCCCCCACTGAAAACGCCGCTGCTGGCCGTAGCTGCCGCCGTGAACTGCCACACTTGGGGCCGGGCGATGGATTGATGGTTGAGCCCGCGCGCCGCGGTATCCAGCGTAGCCCACACCGTTTCACCGGCTTTGAAAGGAGCGGTTGGGCTGAAGGTGAGCGCATTGCCGCTGACAGTGCCGGTGCCCACCTTGCGGCCCCCGGCCTGGCTGCTGAACACGCGTAGCGCCCGGCTGGCGCGGGCTTCAAGGGCCTGCGAAAACTCCGCCCGCACAAAGCCAGTGCGGGCCACCTGCGTGTTGCGGGCCGGCGTGAGCGTCGTTACAACCGGCTGGGCAATGCCTGCGGTGCTAAGCAGGCAGAGCGCGAGCAGACTGGCAGGACGAGGCAGAGAAAAGCCGTGGGGTAGAAATGGCATCATACGCGGGAAAAGCCGGAATAAGAAGGAAACAATGTGCGGCAGCAAAGACCGTGGGCGTGGGTGCCACGCCGACGCGGCTCACCAATGCGACCCGCAAGATAAGGCGCTTTCACCCGCCGTAGAACGCGCTAACCAATAGTAGCTTACCGTTGTTGGTTCCTTGCCGTTCGGTATGAATAAGCCTGCGCAATCCGAAGGCCGCATTACCGCTGAAACGCCGCCAGATACGGCGCGGTACGGCTTTCCTTCGCCTTGGCCACTTCGCGCGGCGGGCCGGCGGCCACCACGCGGCCGCCGTCCTCGCCCGCGCCGGGGCCGATGTCAATTACCCAGTCGGAGCCCGCCACCACGCGCATCTCGTGCTCCACCACGATGACGGTGTTGCCGGCTTCGACCAGGCCTTCAAGTTGTAGCATCAGCTTTTCGGTATCGGAGGGGTCGAGGCCGGTGGTGGGCTCGTCGAGCACGTAGAGCGTGTTGCCGCGGCCGATGCGCTGCAGCTCGGTGGCGAGCTTGTTGCGCTGGGCCTCGCCGCCGCTCAGCTCGGTGGCGGGCTGGCCGAGGCGCAGGTAGCCCAGGCCCACCTCGCGCAGCACCGTGAGGGCGCGATGGATGGCGGACTCGTCGGCAAAGAACTCCCAGGCGTCGTCTACGGTCAGGCCCAGCACTTCGGCAATGTTGCGGCCGCGGTACTGCACCTCCAGGGTTTTGGCGTTGTAGCGGGCGCCGTGGCACACCGGGCAGGGCGCGTACACGCTGGGCAGAAACAGCAGCTCCACCATCACGAAGCCTTCGCCCGAGCAGTTTTCGCAGCGCCCCTTGGCCACGTTGAAGCTGAAGCGGCCGGCGTCGTAGCGGCGCTTGCGGGCCTCAGGCGTGGCCGCGAACAGCTTGCGCACGTGGTCGAATAGGCCCGTGTAGGTGGCCATGTTGGAGCGCGGCGTGCGGCCAATGGGCTTCTGGTCGACGCGCACAAGGCGCTTGATTTTGTCGAGCCCGGCCGTAATCTGCCCGCCCAGCGTGGCCGGCGCGGGTGCGGCCAGCGGGTCGGTTTCCTCTTCCTCGGCTTCGATGGCCTGGCCCAGGCTTTCGGCCACCAGCTCCACCAGCACCTGGCTCACGAGGCTGGACTTACCCGAGCCCGACACGCCGGTAACCGTGGTGAACACACCCAGCGGAAACTCTACACTGAGGTTGTCGAGGTTGTTGCGCGTCACGCCGGCCAGCTTCAGCCAGCCGGTGGGTGTGCGGGGCGGCGTGTCGGGCAAGGCCGAAGTATTGAAGAGAAACTGGCGCGTCTGCGAAGCTTCGATGCGCTTCAACCCCTCTGGCGGGCCGCTGTAGAGGATTTCGCCGCCCTTCTCGCCGGCGGCCGGGCCCACGTCCACCAGCCAGTCGGCCTGGCGAATCACGTCCAAATCGTGCTCCACCACGAACAGCGAGTTGCCCGCGCCTTTCAGCCCGGCCAGCGCGTGCAGTAGCGCCTCGGTATCGGCCGGGTGCAGGCCGGCGCTGGGCTCATCGAGCACGTAAACTACCCCAAAGAGGTTGGAATAGAGCTGCGTGGCCAGTCGCAGGCGCTGTAATTCGCCGGGCGAAAGCGTAGGCGTGCCACGCTCCAACGATAAATAGCCCAGCCCCAAATCCAGCAGTACCACCAGCCGCGCCGCCAAATCCTCGGCAATGCGCCGGGCCACAATGGCCTGTTCCGGATGCTCCTTATCGTGTTTTTGTTTCCCGGCCTTTCCTTCCGCAAACGGCGTCAACAGGGCCGCCAGCCGCTTCAGCGGCAGACGCGACATCTCGGCAATGTCCAGCCCGGCGAATTTCACGCTCAACGACTCCACGCGCAGGCGCTTGCCCTGGCAGGTGGGGCAGTCGGAGCCCAGCATGTACTGTGCCACGCGCTTCTTCATCAGCGCGCTTTGAGTGGTGGCGAAGGTGTGCAGCACGTACTTCTTCACGCCCATGAACGTGCCCATATAGTTCGGCGGCTCGCGGCGCTTGATGGCGCGCTGGGTCTGCTCGGGCGAGTAGCCGGGGTACACCGGCAGCACTGGCTGCTCGTCGGTGAACAGTATCCAGTCACGGTCCTTTTGGGGTAAATCCTGCCAGGGCGTGTCCACGTCGTAGCCCATGCTCACCAGAATGTCGCGCTGGTTCTGGCCTCCCCAGGCTTGGGGCCAGGCCGCAATGGCCCGCTCGCGAATGGTGAGTGTGGGGTCGGGCACCATGCTCTGCTCGGTCACTTCGTACACGCGGCCCAGGCCGTGGCAGGTGGGGCAGGCGCCCTCGGCGGTGTTGGGCGAAAAGGCTTCGGCGTAGATGATGCCCTGGCCGGCCGGGTAGTCGCCGGCCCGCGAGTAGAGCATGCGCAGCAGGTTGGAAAGCGTCGTGACCGAGCCCACTGATGAGCGGGTGCTCGGCGCGCCGCGCTGCTGCTGCAACGCCAC
>NZ_BAAGZM010000258.1:0-5749 GCF_054778495.1 Hymenobacter agri | reverse complement strand
CGTCCGCGCTACTGCACTTCTACCCAGGCCGGGCAGTGGTCCGAATGCACCACGTCGGGCAGCAGGCCCGCGCCGGCCAGGCGCGGTTGCAGGGCCGCATCAGCCAGCCAGTGGTCGAGGCGCCAGCCCACGTTGCGGCTGCGCGAGCCGGCCCGGTAGCTCCACCACGAGTAGTGGCCGGTGGCGTCGCCGTGGTGGTGGCGGAAGGTGTCAATCAGGCCGTCGCTCAGGAAATCCTTGAACCACTGCCGCTCCTCGGGTGTGTAGCCTGGGCTGTTCTGGTTGGCTTTGGGGTTGTGCAGGTCGATGGCCGTCTGGCAGCAGTTGAAGTCGCCGCCGATGAGCAGCGCCGGGGTGCTGCCGTCGGCCCGCAGCCTGGCCACGTATTCGCGGAAAAAGTGCAGCCATTCCACTTTGAAGGCCTGCCGCTCCGGCCCGCTCGTGCCCGAGGGCATGTAGGTGTTCAACACCGAAACGTCGTCAAAATCGAGCCGCAGCACGCGGCCTTCGTCGTCGTAACAGCTCTGCCCGCAGCCGTGCACCACGGCTTTCGGCTCTACTTTCGTGAACGTAGCCACGCCACTGTAGCCCGGTTTCTGGGCCGGGTGCAGGTAGGCGCGGTAGCCCAACTGCTCGAAGCCCGACACGTCCATCGCCTCGCGGCCGGCCTTGATTTCCTGCAGGCACAGCACGTCGGGCGCGGCCTCGGCCACCCAGTCGAGCAGACCCTTGCTCAGGGCCGAACGTAGTCCGTTGACGTTGTAAGAAACGATTTTCATGTTGGTTTTCTAAATGAAATCAGAACGTCATGCTGAGCTTGTCGAAGCATCTCTACCGCAGAAGTAATTATTTACTCTCGCAGTAGAGATGCTTCGACAAGCTCAGCATGACGTTCTGGAGGCTACAGCTCGTCGCCGGGGTCGAGGGCGAAATATTCCAGCACGTGCCACTTCAGCATGCGCTCCTGCTCCTTCAGGTTGGCGAAGGGCACGGGGCGCAGCAGCTTGTAGTGCGGCCAGCCATCAGCATCCACGTGCGACTTCTCGTAGTGGCCGCTGAGGCTGAAGAGGCGGCAGGTGGCAATGTGCATCAGGTCCTGCTTCTGCTCTTTGGTGAAAGTGGTGATGCCCTGGTTCAGCTCCTGAATGCCGATGAGCAGCAGCAGGGCGTTCAGGTCGGGCCGCTTGCCAAACCGCTCCTCCATTTCCACCATCAGGGTTTCCCAGCGGGCGTCGAAGTCGGCTTCGGCCTCGTCGGGGTGGCCGATGGGGCCCTGGTTCAGGTCGTGGCTCATGCGTGGGGCTGGCCGTCGTGCTCGGCTTTGTGGGCGGCCAGGGCCGCGCCGTCGTGGGCCGTGGCGCCGGCTTCAGATTTTAGGATTTCCCAGTATTCCACCGCGCGGCGGAAGTGCGGAATCACGATGCTGCCGCCGATGATGTTGGCGATGGCGAAAATCTCATAAATCTCCTCGTCGGTGAGCTTCTCCTCGAAGCATTTGCCCACGTGGTACTTGATGCAGTCGTCGCAGCGCAGCACCATGGAGCAGGCCAGGCCCAGCATCTCCTTGGTTTTTACGTCGAGCGCGCCGGCCGCGTAGGTGTTGGTGTCGAGGTTGAAAAACCGCTTGATGACTTTGTTGTCGGCCGCCATGATGGTGGCGTTCATTCGCGTGCGGTACTCGTTGAATTCGGTTACTTGGGACATAGAATTGGAAAAAAGGGCGTCATGCTGAGCTTGTCGAAGCATCTCGACCGCAGCAGCAACCAATGCAATAACAACGAAGCGGTCGAGATGCTTCGACAAGCTCAGCATGACCGTTCTAAATCAGCATAATGTGCCAATTCTGGCTACATTGCTTTTCCAAAATTACTTCCAAACCTCTCCCCCATCTACCGCCATGCTCCGCACGCTCTGGCAGGATTTCCTTGGCCTCATCTACCCGCGCCTGTGCCTGGCCTGCCGCGAGCCGCTCGTGACCGGCGAAACCCACCTCTGCACCGGCTGCCGCGCCGAGCTGCCCTACACCGACTACCATCGCCTGCCGCCCGAGCAGAACCCGCTGGGCCGCCGCTTCTGGGGCAAGCTGCCCATCCGCCACGCCTTGAGCTACCTGCGCTTCATCCGCCACGGCCGGGTGCAGCACCTGCTCCACGAACTCAAGTACCAAGGCCAGCGCGACGTGGGCACTGCCCTCGGCCAGCTCTACGGCACCGAGCTGCACGCCGCCGGCCTCGCCACCGATTTCGACCTCATCATCCCCGTGCCGCTGCACCCGCGCAAGCTGGCTAAGCGCGGCTACAACCAGGCCGCCGCCTTCGCAACCGGCCTCGCCGAAGGAATGAAGGTGCCCGCCGCGCCCAACGGCCTGCGCCGCACTGCCAATACCAAAACCCAAACCAAGAAGAACCGCGCCCAGCGTTGGGAGAACGTAGCCACGGTGTTCGAAGTCGACAACCCCGCCGCCATCATCGGCCGCCGCGTGCTGGTGGTGGATGACGTGCTCACCACCGGCGCTACGCTCGAAGCCTGCGGCGCGGCGCTGCTGGCCGCTGGCGCCGCCGAGGTAAGCATTGCCACCATTGCCTGCGCATAGTAGCTGCTAAGCCTAAAGGCGTAAAATTAAAAAGGCCACTCCTGATTCAGGAATGGCCTTTTTAATTAGTCAAACAGCTTACTTGTTCGAGCCAGCGTTAATCATGGCGCAACGGAAGCCGATGGTTGCCGTCGACGAATCTTCGGCCATGAAGCGGCGGGTGCCGGGCGAGAGCCAGTAGGCTACATCGCGCCACGAACCGCCTTTGTAGACGCGCACGTGGTCGTCAATCAGCGACTGGTAGCCTTTCTTGTCGTATTTATCGGCGGGGTCAGCCACGCCGTTACGACGGAAGGGGTTCAGGTCTTCCACGTCCTGGAACGACAGGGGGCGGTACACGTCCTGCACCCACTCGTTCACGTTGCCGGCCATGTTATACAGGCCGTAGTCGTTGGGCGGGTACGAGTAGATGTACTCGGTAATCATGGCGCCGTCGTTCAGGCTGCCGGCAATACCGGCGTAGTCGCCGCGGCCCCGCTTGAAGTTGGCCAGGAACTGGCCCTGCTTGCGGCCGTAGGCGTTGCGGGTCGACTTGCCGTCCCAGGGGTAAATGCGCTTCTCTTCCTGGTTCTCGTTGCCCACTTCCTGAGTGCCTACGAGTGCCTGCGCGGCGTATTCCCACTCGGCTTCGGTGGGAAGGCGGTAGTTGGGCAGCGTGTTGCCGTTTTCGATAGAGGTTTTGCTCTTGCCATCGCCCAGGGCGCCAGCGGTGCCCATCGTGCCTTCGGCACCCTCGGCAGGCGCTTTGCTCTTCTTTTTGAACAAGCCGCCCGATTTGGCGCTGCCACCGGCTGCGAGGCGCTCGTTCACTTTGGCCGTACGCCAGGTGCAGTAGTCATCGGCCTGCAGCCAGCTTACGCCCACCACGGGGAAGTAGCGGAAGCCGGGGTAACGCAGGTAGTAGGTTACGTAGGGGTCGTTGAACGACAGGTCGCGCGCCCACACCGTGGTGTCGGGCAGCGCAGATTTGTAGAATTCTTCGGCGGAGTCGGTACGGATGAAGTGCAGGTATTCGAGCCAGTGAATGTTGGCCACCTCGGCTTCATCCATGTAGAACGAGGCGATGGTTACCGTGCGCTCGATGTTGTCGTGCGACATCGTTACGTCTTCTTCCTGCGAGCCCAGCACCGTGCGGCCGCCTTCAATGAACACCAGGCCCGGGCCTTCGGGAATTTTTTTGAAGTTGGCCACGGCCATGCCCTTCTCAGTATTGTATTCAATACCCGTCGTCGAAGAATACTTACCCGGCTTGGTAGCCGTGGCGTGCCCGTTCTTGTTACAGCTACTCAAAGCCGTCAGGCCCATCGCTGCCAAGCACAGATAATTAATTAATTTCATAACAAAGTTAAAATGAAGATGTGTTCGGAGGGGTTAGCAAGGGCAATCAGGACACAATAGTACAAAATATTAAAATACCGGGCAAGGGGCTACCGGGTAAACTCTTCTTTTTAAACGGCGATGGGCATTTTCCAGGCGGTCGAAGGCGCGCAGCGATAGGGTAATTTCATGAGCACCACCTAAGTCGGCGCTCAGCCGGCTGAGGCCCACGTCGTAGCTGTAGCCGAGGCGCAGGCCACCCGTCTGCACCCCCACCACGGCGGCGAGCACGTGCTGCCTAGCAACGCTGCCGGGCAGGGAAATATTGCGGTACACGGCGCCAGCCGTAATGGGCGAGGCCGTGACGTAGAAGCCCGCTTCGGTGCGCATGGAGCCGCCCTGCCGGCTCAGGGCCGCCACGGGCGTATAGCTTAACTCGCGGGTGGCCAAGCCAGTGCCGGGCTCAACGATAAAAAATTTGTAGCCGCCGGCCACGCTTAGCAGCATGGACAGCTCGGCCTGCTGCCGAAAGCCCAGGCTGGGCTGGTTGAGGTGCTGGCCCGCCACGCTGAGCCAGCCCCGGGCCGAGTATAGGACGGCGCCGGTGCCCACACTGAAATAATTGGCGGGCGGAAAGTCGAGGGCTTCGGCGCTGGGGCCGCGCAGGCTGCCGTCTTCGGCCAGCTGGTCGCCGAACACGAAATTGTCATATCCCACGCGCTGGCGGCCGTAGCTGGCGCGCAGGCCGCCGCTCAGGGCCAGGCCCTCGCGCAGGCGGGTGTGGTAGGCGTAGAGGCCGCCGATTTCGAGCCGCGTGTAGCCTACCGAGCCGGTGCGGTCCTGGTTCACGAGCAGGCCATAGGCGTGGTGCTGGCCGGGCTGGTTGGGGCGCAGGTCGGCGGCGAGCTGGGTGCTCACGAACGAGCCGGCCAGCGTCGGTAGCTGGTTGCGGAAGCTCAGCGTCACGCTGTAGTCATCGACCAAGCCGGTGAAGGCCGGGTTGCTGTGCAGGCGCGTGGCGTAGGGCTGCGAAAAGTAGACATCCTGCGCCCGCGCCACTGAAGTGGCGCCGCCGGCCAGCACCAGCAACGCCGCCGCCCGGGGGACGCTTCTTCGCAAAACAGAAAGCCAAAAGTCAGCCATGAGAACCCGGGTAACGCCGCGGCTGCGCCGATTAGTGCGCAGCCACGGCGAAGGTAGCAGCGCCAGACTACGTGGCCGGGGCATCGGGCGTTATTTCGCCAATACTTTCACGCTGAGGCGGCGGTTCATGGCGCGGCCTTCTTCGGTGGTGTTGGGGGCGATGCCGTAGCGCGGGCCGTAGCCGCGGGCTTCGATGCGCGACGGGCTGATGCCCATCTCGACCAGGCTGGCCCAGGCTGTGCGGGCGCGGGCTTCGCTCAGCTGCTTGTTCACTTTGTAAGTGCCGGTGCTGTCGGTGTAGCCGCCGAGCTTGAGACGGGCCGTGGGGTAGGCGCGCAGCAGGGCCACTACGTTGCGCAACTGGCTCGTCGACTCAGGCGTGAGGGTGGCCTTGCCGGTTTCAAAAAACACGCGGTCGAAGTTGTACCAGCCGCGGCTCAGGTCGAGGGTGTCGACCTGCTTGGCGGGGTCGGCCAGAAAGCGGTGCAGCAGGCTTTCGGTCGAGTTGATGCCTACGCCGGCAATGCTGGCGCCGCCGGGCAGCTTCAGCGTGGTAGGCGTGCCGGTGTCGTAGAGGTAGTTGCCGCTTTTGGCATCGTAGTGGCCGGGAACGATGAAATCCTGCGCCGGCGGCGTGAGGCGGCGCGACTGGCCCCGGCTGCTGCCCGTGCGGTAGGGGCTGCGCGGGCCCGACGA
>NZ_BAAGZM010000257.1:0-5782 GCF_054778495.1 Hymenobacter agri | reverse complement strand
GGGCCCGGCCAGGTGCAGCACCTGCTCAGCGGGGTCGGTGGGCACGCCGCCCACCACGTGCACGCGCATGTGGCGCAGCAACTGCCGCGAGGCGTTGAGCATGGTAGGCGAGTCGTGGTTGCCGCCCACCACCACAATGTCGCGGCAGCCGGTGGCCTGCATCTTCACCAGGAAGGTATAGTAGAGCTCCTGCGCCGTGTAGGAGGGCGACTGCGTGTCGAAGATGTCGCCGGCAATCACCAGCGTATCAATGGCCTGGGCTTGCACCGTCAGCAGCAGCCAGTCGAGAAAGGCCTGCTGCTCGCTGGTACGCTCCTGCCCGGTGAGGAAGTGTTGGCCGAGGTGCCAGTCGGCAGTATGAAGAACACGCATAAGGTAGAGTGAATCTCAAAGATACCGAGGGACTGGAGAATTGGGCAGCTGTCGGATGACGCTTTTCGCTAGATAAAAAGCGCGCAATATGTTGCAATGTCCGTGCTTACCTGCGCGGTAATTGCCAGTCAACGAGGCCGAAATCGGTGAGCAGCCGGCATACCCGGCCCGTAGCATCGTAGCCGATATAGGTGGAATAACAGCCGTCGCCTAACCCGGTAGAAAAGGTGGCCAGGTTGTGCCCGTTGAACTCTTCGATGAAGCCCCGGTAGCCATTTTTCGTAGCTTTGGTAAGAAACACGGCATCCCAGGCGGCCTGCCCTTTTGCATCGAAGGCGGTAGCAGCCGCTTTATCGGCAAATATTCCGGCCCCGGCATCAACTGGATAACAATAGGTTGTAGAGTCGCTCAGGGCCAGCGGCGCCTGGCCAGGCAGGCGGGCCAACTCCCATTTCGCCACCGCTTGACGGGAAAAAACCACCCGGCTGAATGCAACTCGCTCATCGTTTCTGAATGCCGCCATGGCCAGTTCGACCGGGAAGCGGCCGGTTGGGAGCCGCTGCGCAAATCCTGGGCTATCGTGAAGGTTAATCGGGTCGCAGGCCATCAGCGTGCCCGATTCGCAAAGCAACTTGCCAAGTTTGTTGACCCGAAAATTTAAGGTGTCCGCGCCGTGGAAGACGGTGGTGGCGGGAGTGAAAGCCGCTTCGAAAATTCGGGGCGCGACTGTACTGGTGGAGGAAGTGTGCAGCCGGGTCCGTGCCGTATCGGGAATGGCCGGCAATTCTGGCACCAACGGGGCTAATGCGGCAGCTGGGGGAGCCGGGCGGAGCCAAAAACAAGCCGCTAGCAGAACCACTGTCAGCATGGTGTAGAGAATGATTTCGAAACGTTTCATGCTGCTGCCGAAGGCAATGCGGGGCTGGGTGCGAGGTGAAGCTAGCGCGTGCGCCACCGCTCCGGGCCCAGTATCTAGCGGACGGCAGCCAAGGCCGGGTAGGAATTATTGGTGGTCCAGGCGCAGGAATTCGGACGACTGGTTGTCGCCCACCTTGCGGAAGCCCAACCGCTCGTAGAGCCGCTTGGCCGGGTTGTCGGGGTACACGTGCAGCGTAACGGGCTTTTTCTGGCGGCGGGCCGTCTTGATGACGTCGGCGAGCAGGGCCCCGCCCAGGCCCTGGCCCCGGAATTCCGGCAGAATCGAAATATCGAGCACCCGAACTTCGTCCGCCGATTCCCAGCAGTACAGGCGGCCGACGGGCTTTTTTCGATACAGCACCAGCTGGTAGCTGGCGCCTTTGTAGCGGTTTTTGTAGTCGGCCAGCTGCGCCATGAGCTGCATGCGGGCGAAGGCGTCCTTCTGGGCCTCCGTCCAGTTCGTGAGGGCTAGCTCCGGCTCGCGGGTGCTGCGGTACAGCTTCTCGATGAACGGCTGATGCTTGCTCTCGATGCGGGTGAGCGTTACCATTGGGCAGCCGCGGGGTAGGAGCGGCTAGTGAACGGCCGCCGGCTGAAAGCTCGTCACGGCCTCGCCCAAATCCAGTACCTGCGCGCCGGGCAGGGCGGCCTGCACAATGCTGCTGCCGGCCGCCGAGCGGTAGCCACCCGCGCAGTACACCAGAATGGGCTTATCGGTCGGGATTTCGTGGGCGCGCTCGCGCAGCTCGGGCAGCGGAATCACCAACGCGTTGTCGAACACTGGGGTTTTGGCCTCGGCGCGGTTGCGGATGTCCACGATGGTGAACTGCTCAGGGTGCGCGCGCACCTGTTCAACCTCCACGGCCGGCGCGGTGGCAGGCAGGGCCGCGGGGGCCAGCAGGGCGCCTTTGATGTTGCCTTCGTAGCCGATTTTGGCGGTTTTGCGCACCACCGCATCGAGGGCAATTTTGGAATCGGCCAGCAGGTAAAACTTCTCCTTCGGGCCCACTACCGAGCCCAGCCAGGTTTCGAACTTGCCGCCGTCCTGCAGGTTGATGGCCCCGGGCAGGTGGCCGGCACGGAACCTGGCGGCCGGGCGCGTGTCGATTAGCAGCACGCCGGGCTCTAGGGCGTCGGCGCTGCTGGGGTGCGGCACGGCCCGGATGCTGTCTTCGAAGCTGGGCGCGCCTTGCTTGTTGAGCTGCACGTCGTGGCCGAAGTACTTGGGCACGAAGGGCTGGTCTTCGAGCAGCACCCGAATAAACTCGTCCTGCGACATGGGCTGCAGGGCGTAGTTGGTTTTCAGCTCCCTGGCAATAGTCGAGTCGAGGTCGGGGCTGGTGGTTTTGCCGCAGAGCGAGCCCGGGCCGTGCGCCGGGTACACGCGGGTGCTGCCGGGCAGCGTCATCAGCTTGTTGCGGGTGCTCTGGTAGAGCTGGGCGGCCAAGGCCTCGCGCTGGTGCCCGGCCACGGTCTCGTCTTCGCGCAGGTCGGGGCGGCCCACGTCGCCCACAAACAGCGTGTCGCCGGTGAACACGGCCCGGCTCTGGGCCATCTCATCCATCAGTAGCACGCTGATGCTGTCGGGCGAGTGGCCCGGCGTGTTGATGGCGTGCAACTCGTAGTTGCCCAGCTTGATGCGGTCGCCGTCGTCGAAGTTTTTGTGGGGGTATTTGGCGCCCACCAGCTTGCTGCAGTAGATGGTGGCCTCGGTTTCTTCGGCAATCTCCAGGTGCGACGATACGAAATCGGCGTGCGGGTGCGTCTCAATCACGGCCACGATGCGGGCCTCGTGCTCGTCGGCGAAATCGTAGTAGGGCTGGGGGTCGCGGCCCGGGTCGATGACGGCAATCTGGCGGCCGCAGCGCACGGCGTAGCTGGCGTGGGCCAGGCCCTTGTCGTAGAACTGCTGAATCTGCACGGCAGAGGCCGTGCTACTGGGGAGGGGAGGCATATCGGGGAAGCGGCTTTGGGCCGGGTGGTTTGGCCAAATATAAGCAAGCTACCTGATGCAATGGCCGGTTCGGCCGGGCATGAAACGCAAATAATCCTCAGTCCAGGAGGTTATAGGTTATTTGTGTGAGAGCAGCGGATGAGCGGTAAGCGCGGCCTTTTACCCGCAGTTTGCTGGCACCAGGGGCAAGGCCTGTATTGAATAGATTGCGAAGCGCCATTATCATAATTATCATTGAATTACAGAGTAATTATTTGTAATTCATGAGATGAAATCAGTATATATTTACCCGTGCTGCTTAACAAGCAACTCAACGGCCCCGGGGTATTGCTGATAAATAAGGAGCATCTTCCATTGTAGTGAAAATTCCTGTTAAACCTTCCTTTCCATGCATTCAACATCTTCCCGTTTTAACTGTCTCGCTTTGGCGGCTCTGCTGGCTATAGGAGTCAGCCTCCCGCAAGCCAGGGCCCAGTCGTGGGTGACGATTTCTGGTTCGCCTACCTTTATCTCAGGTTATACATGTGAAGTAGATGGCATCGTATCCCCGGCGCCCAATGCTAAGTGGGCAGTTCACACTACGTCGGATTTTGGCTTCTCGCGTACTGAAATAAGCCAGACGACAAACAATGGGCAAACGATGCAAAGGCGGGTCTTAAGCTTCGCCTCGCAAAGCCATGTCACCCCACTGGTGGGGACTTTTACGGATGATTACTCGGTACTTGATGCAAACACGGCGTGGGTTTTACTGCGGGACAACGTAGCGTTTCAAACAGGGCCTCCTGGCTCACAACAAACCGCGTCGATTCAGCACACCACCAGCGGGTTAGCTGGATTTACTGCGATGCCGGGAGTGTTACCTGCCCAGTTTCGTAAGCTCCACTTTTTTAATGCGACAACAGGTGTTGCACTAAGTTACGTCGTGGGAAACCTCGCCTGGCAGATTTACCGCACCACCGACGGCGGCACTAGCTGGACCTTGGTACCGTTGTCGGCACCCGTGCTATTAACCAGTGGCAGTGGTAAAAAGGAAGCCAGAGGCAATAGCCTATGGATGAGTTTTGCGGACGGTAGCGTACTCTATACCTCAGATGGCGGATTGACTTGGAAAAATTCCTCAACTGGTTTGCCCAACGCTCAGTTGGTGTTTCGGGATGATTTGCATGGCCTTGCTTATGCGGGCCGGCAGCTGGCGCGGACAACGGATGGCGGCCAAAGCTGGCCGTTGCTACCTGCACTGTGGCCAACAACGGTAAAATCAATTGTCGCGCAACCAGGTGCAAACCCAAATGCTAGCACGAGTTACATCGGCGCGGGGTACGCTCAAGCAACAACATCCTATGGTTTTAATGGCGTAATAGCCACCTCCAGTGATGACGGAGCAACGTGGCAAACGCAGCTTACAAATAATTTAACGTACCGGTATTTAGCTGCCAATGAGGCGGGCCAGCTATGGGCTGCTTTGGAAGAATATTATCGAGGCTCATCACTGGCCGGCTCCGCTATGCTGCTGAGAGATACCAGAGGGCCTTTGGCTACTAAAATAGCATCGGCTGAAAATCTAAGCGCTTATCCTAATCCAACCGACGGGGTATTTCAACTGGCGGGCCCGATACAGGGCAAGGCAACAGTGCGCGTGTATGACGCGGCGGGCCGGCTCTGCCAGCAAACAACAGTTGGGGATGCCAGCCGCACAGTTGATTTATCGGCGCAACCGGTGGGAGTCTACCAAGTACAAATGGTGAAGGCCGACGGGACGATACGGAACCATCGGCTGAGCAAAACCCGCTAGTCGCGTAGTTGCCAATCGAATTTAAGCCCGTAAAAGAGAAAGCCCCAACCATTTTAGTTGGGGCTTTCTCTTTTACGGGCTCGACACAAGATTAGGCTTTGCCTTTCATTTTCATCTTGCCGCCATCCTTGCCGTGGCCGTGGTGCTCGGCTTTCATTTTATCCATCTTGGCGTATTGCTCGGGGGTGAGGATGGCCTTGAGCTGGGCCTCGTAGCGGTCGTGGGCGGCCTTCATTTCGGTGCGGCCGGCTTTGCGGTCGGCGCCGTACTTGGCTTTGAGGGCGGCGCTTTCCTGCTGGCGGGCCAGCATCAGGCTTTCCACTTTGGCTTCCTGGTCGGCGTTCAGGCCGAGTTCCTTGGCCATTTTACCGGCCTTGCGGTCGGCGTGCTGCGCGGGCGTCTGGTGGCCTTTCTTACCGCCTTTGGCCATCATTTTTTCATGGGCGGCAGTTTGGTTGGCATCCGAGCCGGTGGTTTTCACGGCCGTTTGGGCAAAGCTGGTGCCGACGGTAGCGAAAGCCAGGGCGGCGAGCAGAAACAGATTCTTTTTCATGATTTCGAAAGAAGTGAGGTGGTGAGGGGAAAACCGCTGCGCTGGCAGGCTGGTCGTGCTTAGCCTAAGACAAGCCGTGTGCCAGAACCCGGTCCAGGCCCCGCGGCCGGCCAGCCCCGCTGGCAACTCTCGACCAACGGGCCGGATTTGCCGGCCGGCCGGGGCATTATTCCGTCGGGGCCGGGGCGGCGGG
>NZ_BAAGZM010000256.1:0-5789 GCF_054778495.1 Hymenobacter agri | reverse complement strand
CGTTTCGACCACCGGCGGCGCGGGCGTGGGGTCGGGCGTTTTGCTGCCGCAGCCGGCCGCGCCGAGTGCTAGGCCGAGGGAAAGGAGTTGCAGGAGCTTGGAGCTCATGGCCGGGAGGGGTTTGGGTGGGAATAAAAAATCCGGCCGCCGGCGCAGCCAACAGCCGGATTTTTATCAGGAGGAGAGGGGAAGGGGATTTTTTTGGAGGCTGATTGGGTGGGGCCTCCGGGGCAGGCGCGGTAGTTTTTTGTTTTTCTAAAACAGCCCGTCATACTGAGCGCAGTCGAAGCATCTCTCCCGCTTCGTTGCAGCGATTGGATTACTCGTGCGGTAGAGATGCTTCGACAAGCTCAGCATGACTGTTCTGTTCAGCAGCGCAAAGGCCTAGTACCCGTCGTTCTGCTTCACCACGCCGCCCGACAGCTGAATCTGGGGCGTGGGAATCGGGAACAGGTTGTTCTTGCTCGAAATCTGGTCTTTCACCTTGCCTTTGTCATACGGGTCGGTACTGGTGAGCTGGTCGGCGTTGAACTGCTGCATCACGGCCACAAGGCGCTTCTGGCGCACGAGGTCGTAGTAGCGGTGTCCTTCCATGGCCAGCTCGAGGCGGCGCTCCAGCCAGATGTCGCTCAGCAGCTGGGCGCCGCTCGAGCTGCGCGGCAGCACCGTGCCGGGCTGCAGGCGGTTGGCACGCTCGCGCACCAGGTTCAGCGAAGGCAGGGCTTTGTTGTCCTGGCCCAGCTTGTTCGAGGCTTCGGCGTGCATCAGCAGCAGGTCGGCGTAGCGCATTTCGATGCGGTTGAGCGGGGCGTGGCCGCGCTCGTTGGCCGGGCGGTCGGCCAGCGGCAGGAACATCTTGCGGCTGATGCGGCCCGACTCATTCTCCGAAACCTTGGTGTCGTAGCTCGAATAGTTGAAGCTCGACGTATTCGGGCCCACGTTGTCGCCCTGCTTGATGATGGTCCACTGGCGGCGTGGGTCGTTGCCGAAAGCCTTTTCGAGGTTGCTGGTGGGCGTGTTGAAGCCCCAGCCGCCGTCGGCGCGGCTGCGCATCACCACCGTCAGGTCGGTGCCGAGGTTGAAGGTTTGGTTGGCGTTGTAGTTCAGCTCGAACATCGACTCCGGCCCGTTCGGGTTGTTCACGTTCCACACGTTGCTGAACGCGCCGCTCAGGTTGTATTCGTTCGAGGCAATCACCACTTCGGCAGCCTGCTGGGCCAGCGCCCACTGCTCG
Organism: Hymenobacter agri; assembly: GCF_054778495.1. Classification (NCBI taxonomy): domain Bacteria; kingdom Pseudomonadati; phylum Bacteroidota; class Cytophagia; order Cytophagales; family Hymenobacteraceae; genus Hymenobacter; species Hymenobacter agri. The sequence continues at coordinate 4,555 of NZ_BAAGZM010000256.1, read as the reverse complement.
GTGAAGAGGTAGGCCTTGGCCAGGTAGCCGTTGGCGGCGCCTTTGGTGGCGCGGCCTTTCTCGGAACTGGGGCGGGCGCTTTTCTCGGGCAGCACCGCGGCGGCCTCCTTCAGGTCTTTGATAATCTGCGCGTAGCAGTCGGCAGTCGAAGCGCGCGGAATGGCCAGTGCCTCGCTCGGGGCCAGCGGCGTGAGCACCAGCGGCACCCCACCGTAGCCCTTCACCAGCTCGAAGTAGTTGTAGGCCCGGATGAACTTCAGCTCGCCCATCAGCTGCTGCTTCAGGGTGTTGTCGATGGGGGCTTTCTCGATGCCGACCAACGACGAGTTGCAGTTGCCAATGGCCTGGTAGATAAACGTGTAGCGGTTATCGAACCACTCGTTGTTGGGCAGCCAGAAGAAGCGGGCGAAGTCGCCGAACTCGCGCTGGTCGCCGGCAATGGAATTGCCCTTCCAGGCATCGTCCGAGCCCGCGTCGCCGAACATGCGGGTGCGGTCAATCTTCCACCAGTCGTCCTGGTCGGTGAGGGCGTAGCAGCCCATCACGGCCGCCTTGCACTCGTCGGCGTTAGTGTAGAAGTTGGCCGTGGTTTGCTGGCCATTAGGCAGTTGGGTGAGGAAATCCTCGCAGCTCTGCAGGCCGAGGCCCAGAGCCAGGGTCAGGTATAAAAAGGGCTTTTTCATGACGGGGGCGGGTGGGAATGCGTTAGAAAGTGAGGTTGGCGCCCACCAGGTAGGTGCGGGTGGTGGGGTAGTTGCCCAGGTCCACGCCGCGGTTCAGGGCCGAGGCGCCGTCGGTGTAGGAGCGGCCGTTGCCGATTTCGGGGTCCACGCCGCTGTACTTGGTGATGGTGAACAGGTTCTGGCCGCTCACGTAGAGGCGCAGGCTGGTCATGTGCATGGCCGAGGCCACGCCTTTGCCGAAGGTGTAGCCCAGCTGCAGGTTGCGCAGGCGAGCGTAGGAGCCGCTTTCCACGTAGAAGTTCGAGAAGCGGGTCAGGTTCTGGTTGTTGTCGTTGGCGGCAATGCGGGGCACGTCGTTCGAGGTGCCGGCACCGTGCCAGGCCTTGTCTTCGAGGCCCGAAATTTTGTTATAGTTGTAGCTACCCGAGTACCACCAGCCTTTGTTGGCGTTCACCACGTCGTTGCCGAGGCTGCCCACCAGGGCGGCCTGCACGTCGAAGCCCATGTAGGCCGCGTTCAGGTTCACGCCGAAGGTCATTTTGGGCTGCGGGTTGCCGATGAACTTCTGGTCTTTGGCATCAATCACGCCGTCGCCGTTCAGGTCGGCGAAGCGGAAGTCGCCGGGCACCGCGTTGGGCTGAATCACCTTGCCGCTGGCCGATTTGTAGTTGGCTACCTCGTCGGCGGTCTGGAAAATACCGTCTTCCTGGTAGCCGTAGAACGCGCCCACGTAGCCGCCTTCTTCCGTTTTCGAGGGCCGGCCGAATACCGGCGAGTTGCCCGAATACAGGGCCTGGCCGTTGGCCAGCGTGCCGATTTTGCTCATGGCCCGGGTGGCGTTCACGCTCACGCCGTAGGTAAAGGCGCCGGTGCTCTTGGCGTAGCCCAGCGTGAAGTCGAGGCCGTTGGTGTGCATGCTGCCTACGTTGGTGATGGGGCTATTGTAGCCCGCCCCCACGTGCGCCGGAATGGCCTGGTACATCAGCATGTCGGTGGTGTTGCGGCGGAACACGTCGAGGGTCAGGGTCAGCTGGTTATTGAAGAAGCCCATGTCCGTGCCGAAGTCGTAGTCTTCCACGGTTTCCCATTTCACGTTGGTGTTGGGCACGTTGCTCTGCACCACGGCCACTTGCTGGGCGCGGTCGTCGCCGGTCACGTAGTAGGTTTTGCCCAGCGTGCCGATGAAGGCCGTGGTGGGGATGTTCTGGTTGCCCACGCGGCCCCAGCTGGCGCGCAGCTTCAGCAGGTTCAGCACGTCCTGCGATTTCAGGAACTCCTCATCCGACACCAGCCAGCCGGCCGACAGCGACGGGAACGTGCCCCAGCGGTTGTTCGTCGGGAACACCGAGGCCGCATCGCGGCGGATGCTGGCCGACAGCAGGTAGCGGCCCTTGAAGTCGTAGTTAATGCGACCAATCAGCGAGGCAATCGTGTTGGTGTAGGTGTTGCCGTAGGCGCTGTAGTTAGCCGTGGCCGCGTCGAGGTAGCGCAGGCTGGGGTCGTTGCTCGGAATAGCCTGGCCCGAAGCCGACTCGGTGTTGGTGTTGAACTTCTCCAGCGTCACGGCGCCCAGGGCGGTGAAGTTGTGGTCGCCCAGCGACTTGGTGTAAGTCAGTGTGTTGGTGTTGTTCCAGTACACGCCGAGATTGTGCTCGCGCGTCACCGAGTTCACCTGGTTGCGCTCGTTGGCATCAATGGTGTAGAAGGGCGAAAACGCGTTGCGCTCGTAGAAGCTGGTGTTGGTGCCGAAGCGGGTTTCCGCAATCAGGCCCGGCAGCAGCTCGTAGTTGGCGTAGATGTTGCCCACCAACGAGTAGTTGTTGCGGCGGTCGTCGTTGCGCTCCACAAACGCCAGCGGGTTGCCGATGTCCGTCGGCGAGGCGCCGTAGTAGTCGTAGGGGTTGCCCGAGGTGCCGGGCCGGCGCGCCGCCGTAATGGGGTCGTCGTTGAAGGCATCGCGGAACAGGCTGCCGCTGTTGAGGTACTGCTGCGTGGTGCGCGAGATGTTCAAATCTTGGCCCACTTTCAGGTGCTTGGCGGCCTGGTACTGGGTTTTGAGGCGCAGGCTCAGGCGGTCGAAGTTGGAATTGCGCACCAGTCCGCGCTCCTTGTAGTAGCTGATGCCGGTGGAGTATTGCAGCTTGTCGCCGCCGCCCGACAGGCCCAGCGAGTAATTCTGGGTGATGCCGCGTTGGGCAATTTCCTTCCACCAGTCGGTGGTTTGGGTGTAGGAGCCGGGGTTGGCGTACACGGCCGGCAGGCCCGAGTTGGTTGCCGCCAGGTTCATGATGCGGGCGTACTCGCTGGCCGAAGCCATGTTGGGCAGCCGCGTCGGGCTCGATACGCCGGTGGTGGCATCCACCGAAATCACGGGCTCGCCCTTGCCGCCTACTTTCGTCGTAATCAGAATCACGCCGTTGGCCGCCCGCGAGCCGTAGATGGCCGCCGAGGCCGCATCCTTCAGCACCGAAATGGTGGCAATGTCCTTCGGGTTCAGGAAGTTGATATCGTTTACCGGCAGTCCGTCCACCACGTACAGTGGGCTGTTGCCGTTGATGGTCGAGATGCCGCGAATCAGAATCTGGGGCGGGGTGCCGGGCTCCGAGCCCGCGCCCACCACCGTCACGCCGGCGGCTTTGCCCTGCAGGGCCGAGCCCACGTCGCTCACCGTCAGCTTGGCCAGCTCCGAGCCCTGCACGGTGGTTACGGCGTTGGTTACGGTGCGCTTTTCCTGCGAGCCGTAGCCAATCACCACCGCCTCGCCCAGCTGCTGAGCACTCACCGCCAGCCGCACGCTGAACGTGGACTGGTCGCCCACCGCCACTTCCTGCCCGGTGTAGCCCACCGACGAGAACACGAGCGTGGGATTGGCCGTGCCGTCCGGAATCGTGAGCGAGAAGCGCCCATCCATGTCGGTAGTCGTGCCGATGGTAGTGCCTTTCAAGATGATGGTAACGCCGGGCATGCCCGCACCTTTCTCATCGAGCACCGTGCCCGAAACGGGCTTGCTGGCGGCGGGGCGCCGCACGGCGGTGGGCTTGGCGGCCGGATGGGCACTGGCCGCTACCGGCGCAGCTACCGCAAGCGGCAACAGCGCGCCGCAGAGGAGTATAGATTTTGCTTGCATCAGCAAAGTGAAAAATAAGCAAGCCGCAGCTTACCTGGGTGGGAAATTTTTGACAGTCAGGACGGCCGGCCCGGAGCCGGAGGTCGTGGGAAGCGGTAACGATTGCGCTGCCGGACAACACCTCAAAAGTAGCCGGTGCTAACAGCGGAAAGGGGGGCTTTTTCGGGCGAAAAAGGGGGGTGAAATCGTCGTTTTTCGGGTTTCGGTAAGATTATGCCTGGATGACGGCAACCTTATTCGAAATTGATTAACAACACATTATCGATTGTGTAACCGGGTAGAGTACCGGGAAACAAGTCGCGTCGTGAAATCGGGTAGGGGCGGGGCTTAGCTACGCTGACCTTCGGTTGCCCCCGCCCGTCGGTGCACGAAATTGTTGGCTTTGCGCCAGCATCCGGTCAGGGGCAAGCCCCGCCCGGATGTCTGCGACTATTCCGTCGGCGCGGTGTAGCCCAGCTTCTGCGCGCCGGCGTTCAGCTCGCTCAGGATGGCGTGGTCGAGGGTGGGCAGGGCGCTTTGCTGGGGCTTGAGCAGCTCCAGCACCGTGATGGTGTTGGCTCCCTTCTTCAGCCATTCGGCGGGCACGTACAGGGTTTGCTGCGGGCCGATGGCCCAGTAGCGGCCCATGTTGTGGCCGTTTACCCACACCACGCCCTTGCCCCACTGGCGCATATCGAGGTAGGTATCGGTGGGCGCGGCCACGTTGAAAGTAGAAGCACGCAGTACCGGGGCGCTGCCGGCCGTC
>NZ_BAAGZM010000255.1:0-5791 GCF_054778495.1 Hymenobacter agri | reverse complement strand
GCGGGTGCGGGCCAGGGTGGCCTTCTCGCCCTTGCGCACGCGGCCGGTGATGGTTACCGTCGTAAGGGTGTCGCCGGCCATGCGCTTGGCCAGGTCGTCGAGGGCGGCTTCGCCGGCTTTGGTCAGCTCGGCTTTGCCAGTGGTGAACACCAGCGACTTCGCGCCGGGGTTGGCCATTGGGAAGCGGCCGGTTTTCAGCTCCTGCTGCACGCGCGCCAGCACGGCCGGCGTAGCCGCGCTGATAACGCGGCCCTGCACGCGCTGGTCCCACTGGTACTTGGCCTGGTTGTCGGCGAAGTATTTTTTCAGGCCCACGGTGTCCTCAATGGCCTTGCTCCACACCTTCTCATCCATCAATTGGAAAAGCAGAATGCCGTCGCGGTACTCCTTCACCAGCATGCGGTAGTCCTCGTACTTGGTGTCGAGGCTGTTCTTCTCGAACTCGGTCAGGCTCTGCTCCACGTACTGGTCGTAGAGCTGCTGCATGGCGAAGCTGGGCTGCGCGCCGGCGCGGGGCCGCTGGTTCTGCTGCACGTAGGTGAGGAAGTCGCTTACGTAGTACGGCTTGTTCTTGATGAGGAACAGGGGCATTTTGCCGCTGCTGGCCTTGGCCTGGGCGGGCTTCATGCCCTCGCCGGGCGTGAAATTATACTTGAAGCGGCCCGCCACCAGCGCCGTATCCGCCTTACTGAAGGCGTAGACTTTGGCGGCCGGAATCTCCACGAACTGGTCTTCCTGGCGCACGCGCTTCAGGAACGCGGCCTTGTTCAGCTCCGAGCGCGAGTCCTTCGATACCTTACTTTTCAGGCCGGCTTCGAGGTCGGCGAATTTGGCCAGGGGCTGCTTTTCAATCAGCTTGATAACGTGCCAGCCGTAGGGCGTTTGCACCGGGGGCGAGAGGTCGCCGGGCTTTTGCAGCTTGAAGGCGGCTTCTTCGAACGAGGGAATCATACGGCCGGTGCCGAAGGGCGGGAGCTCGCCGCCGTTGGCGGCCGAGCCGGCGTCTTCCGAAAACTGGGCCACGAGCTTGTCCCAGTTTTCGCCCTTTTTCAGGCGGCTGTACAGCTCGTCAATCTTTTTGCGGGCCGTGAGCGAGTCCGACTTGGCCGCGTTCGGGTTCATGCGAATCATCAGGTGGGCCACCTTGATTTCGCCCTGCGCCGTGCGCTTGTCGTTCACCTTGATGACGTGATAGCCGAAGCGCGTACGGATGGGGGCCGAAATCTGGCCCACCGGCGTTTTATAAGCTGCCGACTCGAAGGGGTATACCATCTGCATGGCCGTGAAGTAGCCCAGCTTGCCGCCGTTTTCGCGGGCCGATGGGTCTTCGCTGCTTTCGCGGGCCAACTTGCCAAAATCTTCGCCGCTTATGGCGCGCTGGCGCAGGGCAGCAATCTTGTTGTAGGCGGCCAGCGTGTCGGCCGGGGAAGCGTCGGGTGCTACGCGAATCAGGATGTGCGAGGCGTTCACTTCCTGGCCCATGCGGTCGTAGGCTTCGCGTACCAGCTGGTCGGTCACGCTCTTCTCGGTGAGGTAGGGCTGGGCCAGCTGCTGGCGGTAGCCGTCGAGTTCGCGCTTGAAGGCCTGCGTGGTGTCGAGGCCGCGCTGCTCGGCTTCGAGCACCTTCAGGCGGAAGTTGGTGTAGAGGTCGAGGTAATCGGTTACGCTCTGGCGGGTGCCGTAATCGGGCGCCGCGCTGTTGTTTTTGCGGTACACGTAGGCAAACTCGTTGGCCGGCACCGGGTAGGTACCCAGCATCTCCACCGCCGGCCCGGCCGCCGGAGCCGCGGCCGAAGTAGTAGCGGCCGGTTTGGCCGCCTGGCAACCCGCCAGCAGGGCGGCTGAAGCCGCGCTGGCATACAAAATGCGTTTGTGCATAAACAAGAGAAAGAGTCGGAAGACGTTGGCACCGTGAAACCAGGCGCGCGGGCATAAAATTACCGGTGCGAAATTAACCAACTTTCCGGCCCGCGCCGAAGTGCCTTAAAAAACAACGTCCGGCCCCGCGAGGCGGCCGGACGTTTTCGTCGCAACAAGGTAGCGGTGCTATGCTAAGTGCTTGCTAAGATGGCAGATGGTGTGGTTGCCCCGGGTGAAGAATTCCACCCGGTCCATCAGCCGGTTCACCAGGGCCATGCCCATGCCGCCCTTGCGGCCCTCCTGAATGTATGCGCGCAGGTCGGGGGCTTTGTGCGGGCCGGGCTGATAAATGGTGTCGCCGTTATCGGCAATCTCCACGTTCAGGTCGTGGTTGTCGAAGTCGAGTTTCAGGTCCAGAAACTGCGTTTCGTCCTCCCCATTGGCGTGAATGATGAAGTTGGCCACCACCTCATCCACGGCCAGCACCACCTGATTCACCGTTTTTTCCGACAGCTGCCGGGCGCTCAAATAGTTCCGCACGAAGTCGCGCACCTCTTGCAGGTGAACGCGCGAACAAGCAATGCGGAGAGCGGATTTCATCGGTGAATGAGTGAATGAGCAAATGAGTGAATGGTCGGTTCGGAAGAGCAGCGCAAGTGAAAATTATTCACTCATTCGCCCACTCACACATTCACGCATTGAAAACTAGGCGGCTTCGGCTTCAGAAAGGCTGGGTACGATGGTCATCAGGGCGTCGAGGCCGAGGATTTCGAACACGTTGAATACCTTTTCCTGCATGTTGAAGAACACCAGCTTCACGTTGGCATCCTGAAAGCGCTGTAGGTGCGAGATAAACACCCCCAGGCCGGCCGACGAGATGTAGCTGAGCTTGGCGCAGTCGATGAGGACTTTGCGGTAGTTCAGAATATCGGGCTTAGCCAGTTCAGTATCAAGTACAATGGCGGAGCTGGCGTCGAGCTCGCCATCGAGCAGCAGGGTCAGGGTATCGGCGGAGGGTTGGGCGGTAACTTTCATAGTGAGGGCGATACGTTGGGCCTACGACAGGGGTTGGGCCGACTTGAATTTAATGACGAGCAGGGTCTGGTCGTCGTGAATGGGGTGGCCCGCCGTAAAGGCGTTGAGGTCTTTCAGAATGTAGTCTTTGATGTCGTGGGCCTCCTGGAAATAGCTTTCTTCGAGGCGCAGCTTGAGGCGGTCTTCGCCGTATTCCTCGGTGCCGTCGCCGCCGCGGGCTTCCACGATGCCGTCGGTATAAATCACCATCACATCGCCGGGGCTGTAGTCGTAAAACTGGTTTTTGATGTGCTTCTCGTAGCTCTCGTTGCGGATAATGCCCAGCCCGAGGCCCGCCGAATCAAAGTAAAACACCTCCTCGCGCATGGCGTGGTAGTAGAGCGTGTGGCAGTGCCCGGCGCGGGCAAACACGAAGCCGCCCTGCTCGTAATCAATGATGTAGAGCGAGGAGGTGATGAACGACGACCGTTCAAGGCAGTGCGTGAGGGCCATGTTGGCCTGGGCCATGAACTTGCTGGGCACTGGGAACTTGTCGCGCTCGTTTTTGGCCAGCGGGTTTTCCTGCATCAGCGAATGAAAGATGCCTTTCATCTGGGCCATGTGGAAAGCGGCCGTGACGCCCTTGCCGCTCACGTCGCCGATGATGACGGCCAGGCGGCGGCCCGGCAGGTGCAGGAAGTCGTAGAAGTCACCACCCACTTCCTTCGCCGCCAGCGAGTGCGAGCTGATATCGAACCAGTTGTCGGTTGGCAGGTTTTTTGGGATGAGGCTGTCCTGCACCTGCGAGGCAATTTTCAGCTCTTCCTGGGTGCGCTGGTTAGCCAGCGAGGTTTGCACCAGCTCCAGGTTTTCGATGCTGAGCACGGCCTGCCCGGTGAAGGTTTGCAGGATGCTCAAGTCTTCGTGGTGGAAGGTGTGGGGCTCCTTCTTCAGCAAGTAGAGCATGCCGTAGTTGAAGTGCAGCCCGCGCAGGGGCAGCTGCAGCAGCGAGCGGTACTGTTGTAATGTGCCCTCGAAGCCGGGCCGTTGGTGCAGGTCGTTGGTGATGTGCTCACCCTCAGGCAGGTCGTGGGCGGTGAGGCGGGCGCGCAGCTGGGCGGCATCTGCGGGTAAGAAATTGAGGCAAAGGGTGGTCTGGTTGGCATCGACGCCGGTGTGGGCCGGGTCGAGGTCGAGCCAGGCGGCATCGGCTCCCACCGTCTGGGCTGCCGATTCGAGCAAAATGCGGTACACCTCGCCCGAGGTCTGGCCGCGCTGGATAATTTGGGTGAGGCGCTGAAGGCGCAGAATCTCATTCCGCCGCTGCTCCACCACGTCGGAAATGGGCAGGTTGAAGAACGTCACCATCAGGCCCATCAGCGAGTAGAATGCCGAGAAGAAGGCCGTGAGCAGCAGAAACGCGTACTGCGGCCGCGGCGCAATGAGCTGCGGGTCGACCTGCGTGACGCGGAAGTACTGCACGAAGATGAGCACGCCCAGCAGCAGGCCGCCCTGCAGCAGCACGGCGCGCCACTTGTCGCGCTGGCTGAGGTAGGCCACCCATTTCTGGTGCCCACTCAGGTACACGCCAAATAAGCCCAGCAGCACGAAAATGGGCGTGCTGACGTAGCCCGGCGGGTCGACGCCTACGAGGCGGAACAACAGCGTGACGCCGAGCAGTACCTCAAAAGTCGTCCATTCCTTGCGCAGGCGTTCGGAGGAGCGAAACAGCACCAGCGCCCGCCAAGCGTAGTTGGTGCGGGCCAGAAATACCACGAACAGCGCGAGATTGACCGTGTAGATGCTGGTGAAGAACAGGCTGTTGCTGCCGAACACGGGTTCGCCTTGCGCGGCTACTTCAAGCAGGTGCAGGCCCACGCAGCCCAGCGCCAATAGGCCCGGCCCGGTGAGCAGGCGCTTGAGCAGCTTCACAAACTGCTGGCCCTGCAGCGGCGACGGCTGGTAGCGGTAATACAGAAATACACCCAGCACAAAGCAGCCCTGCGCCACCTGCGTGCTCCACTGCGGCCACGTGCCCAGCCAAGGCCCGGCGCCTGCGTGGCTGAGCGCGCTCAGCAGCAGCAGCAGCCAGCTTAGCAGGCTAAAAAGAAGTAAAGAGGAGAGTAAGCGTTGAGCCACAGACAGTAACCAGGTATTTGCAAATCGTGCCAGCCCGTCGCGCCGTACCGCGACGCTCAACCGGCGTGCAAGATACAAGCAGCCGTCTGAAAAGGGTTCACGCGGGGAGTACGTAAAAAAACGGGCAGCACCGGCCGTAGCCCGCGCTGCCCGTTGCCAATCAGCGAGTAGCCGACCGGAATTAGCGGCTCGAATAATTTGGCGCCTCGCGGGTAATCTGCACGTCGTGCGGGTGGCTTTCGCGCAGGCCAGCCCCGGTGATACGGACAAACTGCGCCGCCTGCAGCGCCTCGATGTTGGCCGCGCCCACGTAGCCCATGCCGGCCCGCAAGCCACCCGCCAGCTGATAAATCACCTCGCTCACGTTGCCTTTGAAGGGCACGCGGCCCACAATGCCCTCGGGCACCAGCTTCTTCACGTCGTCCTCGGCATCCTGGAAGTAGCGGTCCTTGCTGCCGTCTTCCATGGCCTCCACCGAGCCCATGCCGCGGTAGCTCTTGTACTTGCGGCCTTCGTAAATAATGAGGTCGCCGGGGGCTTCCTCGGTGCCGGCCAGCAGCGAGCCCACCATCACGGCAGCCGCGCCGCCGGCCAGAGCCTTCACCACATCGCCCGAGAACTTGATGCCGCCGTCGGCCACCAGCGTTACACCGGTGCCGGCGAGGCCTTTGGCGGCTTCGAGCACGGCCGAAAGCTGCGGCACCCCAATGCCGGCAATGATGCGCGTGGTGCAGATGGAGCCCGGCCCCACACCCACCTTCACGCAGTCGGCCCCGGC
>NZ_BAAGZM010000254.1:0-5792 GCF_054778495.1 Hymenobacter agri | reverse complement strand
GGGCCGAGGCGGCAGTCGGCATCGGTGCACACCAGCCAGGGCGCCCGGGCGGCCTGCTGGGCGGCGAGCAGGGCAGCTTTTTTACCCGTAGCATCAGCGGGCAATGCTATAAGGCGCAGTGCAAACCCGACTTCTTCAGCAGCGGCTGCGACGATGGCCGCTGTACCATCGGTGGAGTGGTCGTCGGCGATGAGTACTTCGAACTGCGCGGCGGGCAGGGTTTGGGCGGCAAGGTCGCGCAGGAGTTGGGGCAGGTTTTCGGCCTCGTTGCGGGCGGCAATGAGGATGGAAAAGGTCAACGCTTCGCTTAATGAAGAATTAGGAATGAAGAATGAGGACTTTGCAGACGACTCCAATTCTTCATTCTTCATTCCTAATTCTTCATTAAGCGAAGCATCAATCCCACCGCGCAGCCATCCCATCAGCCCTGCGTACAGGGCCGGCAGCACCAGCAGCGGCCCCAGGTAACCGCGTAGCGGCTCATCGAACGCCAGCAGCGAGAAACCCCCGGCCGGCGTGAATTTCAGCGAGAGCTCCCAGTATTCGGCGGCGTCGAAGCGGAACTGGCCGGGGCCGTAGCCACTCTGGGGCAGGTAGACGGCGTAGAGGGCCAGCGTAACCAGCACGCGCCAGCGCCACGACCACGGCTCACGGAGCAAGGAATAAGATTGGGGCATATACGGCGTAAAACTAGGCACCCGGCCGGGTTGGCACGGTCTCGGCTGCGGGCCCGCCAACCCCGGCCGGCCGGCTCCCGAATTGTTGCCGTACCTTTTGCACCCCACCCGGCTATTCGCCGATTATCTGCTTTTCCTCCGCATGAACCACCGCCTGCACCTCAAATTCGAACAGCTCGAACGGGCCACCGAACAGTTATTAGCCTCGGCCGAAGCGCTGGGGGAAGATAAAACCAAGGCCCCGGCGCCGGGCAAATGGTCGGCGGCTCAGGTGGTGCATCACCTGCTGTTCGTGGAAAGCAACATTGTGCAGTACATCCAGAAAAAAATGCAGTCGGAAGAGCTGCTGCCGAAAGTCAGCTTTTTTACCCGGCTGCGGGTGCAGTTTGTGCGCCTGATGCTGCGCCTGCCTGGCCTCAAATTCAAAGCGCCGCGCGGCGTGGCTACCCTCACCGACGCCGGCGACCTGCCCACCCTGCCCGAGATGCGTAAAAGCTGGGAGGCCCTGCGCCGGCAGCTCGAGCGCCTGCTCAACGAGTTTCCGAGCCGGCAGCAGAACCGGGCCATTTTTCCGCATCCCCGCTCGGGCCGCATCACCATCTTCCAGGTCATGGAGCACTTGGTCGACCATCTGCTGCACCACCAGCAACAGTTGGGGCGCATCACTAAAACCCTTCGCCCCGGCCCGGCCGCCCGCAGGGCCGACGCCCAGCCCTAAAAGCAAACGCCCCGAAACAGCATTTCGGGGCGTTTGCTTTTAGGGCTGGGCCGGACTACTTCACTGGGGCCTCGTAGGGCGGCAGGGCGCGAAAGCTGTCGGCCAGCTCGGCGGGCGGGGTGGTGAGCTTGCGCTTGTCGAGGTCGAGCCAAGCACCGTCGACGGCGACGTTGGCGGCCACCCGGCCATCGGCTTTGTAGATGGTGTGCATGATGCTCCAGCGGGTGCCGTCGTCGTTCACGCTGCGCAGGCGGCTATCGACGCGGATTTCCTCGCCGATATGCACCTCTTTCAGAAACACGGTTTCTTCGCGGAACAGGATGGGGCCGAGGCGCAGCTTGGCAAATTCCTTGATGTCGTAGCCCCATTCGGCCAGCAACACGAGGCGCTGGTCGGCGGCGTAGTCGGCGTAGGCGGAGTGGCGCATATGGCCGTTGGGGTCCATATCGGCCCAGCGGGTGCGGTAAGTGGTGGCGTTGGTCACAGTTGTTAGTTTCTGGTTGGTTGTTTTTGATTTCTGGTTGCCCGTGGTTCCAACCGGAAACCAGAAACGAGCAACCAGAAACCTTTTACCCCATGGGCATCAGGCGCACGAGGTATTGGTCGTTGTCGTCTTCGCTGAGAAACTCGGCGGTGTAGCCGGCCGTTTCGGCCGCGTCGTTCAGCAGGGCGGCATCCACGAACAGCCAGGGGAACGGCTCGCCCGACTTGCCCTGGTAGCTGAGCGTGTACTCCACCTCGCCATAGTAAGGGCCGTTGAGGTTGATAACCAGCGCGCCATCCTCGTCTTCGTAGAGGTAGCGCACGTCCGACGACGTGGCCAGAATCTGGCCGCCGGGGGCCAGCAGCGTGCGGGCGTGGGCCAGAAATTTATCGAGGCCTTCGAGCGTGCCGGTGAGGCCCAGGCCGTTCATGAGCAGCAGAATGGTATCGTAGGGCAGCTCGGTGGCGGGCTTGGGGGCAAACAGGTCGTGACGGGCCACGTTGTGCACGCCGCGCTCGGTCATCACCTGCACGGCCCCGGCCGATACGTCGACGGCCTTCACGAAATCGAAGCCGCGGCTTTGCAGCTCCAGCGAGTGGCAGCCGGCGCCGGCCCCGAGGTCGAGCACGCGGCCCCGGCTTTCGTCGAGGGCCAGGCGCTCCAGCTCGGGCATCTGCATAATTGTGCGGAAGAAGTAGGACGCGGGTAGCGGCTCATCGTCGGCGGCCGAGCAGTGCACCGTAACGGTAGCCTTGTGCTGGCCGTGGTGGTAATCCAGCAAGGCCTGGCCCAAAATGTCGGGCGCGGAAGTTGTGGTCATAAAACGGAGTAAAAACGGGCATACCCACCAGCCGGCGCATTGGTTGCCCCTTTGCCGAAGAGTCAGCCCAAGCCGGCAGTCCCGGCGACGGGGCAAAATTACCCAAAACTTCGCGGCGGGTGCCGGCGTTTGGTATGTATCCGACTTTTCACCGTCTACTTATGCTTCCCGCTAAACTGCGCAAAGGCCAGCTACCCACCAAAATCTGCGTCACCTGCGGCCGGCCCTTCGAGTACCGCAAAAAGTGGCGCGCCAACTGGGACGAAGTGAAGTACTGCGGCGAGAAGTGCCAGCGCAACCGCCCAAGCGGCCGCCCTGAAGCGGCAGCAGCCTGAGTGGCGCGCGGCCGGGCTGCATCTTTTTGCACAGGCGGCCCGTTTTGCTGAAAAACTCATCCGCTTAGCATACCCCGCTCATGGCCTCTAACCTCGATTACCTGGACCCCGCCCTCAAACCCCTCGAAGAAAAACTAGATGCCTACCTAGAAGCGGAAAAGGCGCTAAACCGCGCGAAAGTAGCCCACCAAAACGGCGACTACACCCCGGACCTGGCCAGCCTGCAAGCCGGACTCGCCCGCCTGGAGCAGGAAATTATCGGCATGCTGCCCACCCGCGACGAGTGGCTGAAAGTAAACCTCGGCTACGGCCCCAGTCGCGTGGGCGCTTGGCACGTGCCCGCCCTCAACGGCGCCCCCGAGCGGCACGAGCTTCGGGTGATTCATTAACGCTTAAGGCTCAATGAAGGATGAGGAGTGAAGAATGAAGAATTGTCGCTCGTATAATTCTTCATTCTTCACTCCTCATCCTTCACTAAGCGAAGCATCTAATGCCCCGAGTCCCAGTCGTAGCCCATTTCGGCCCACAGGTCTTTGGGCCGAGTGTCGGCGAAACGTAGGGTGCCAATGCGCTTAAGGTGCTTGATGCCGTACTTGAGCGGAGTAACCAAGCGCAACGGGGCACCGTGTTCGGGCGTGAGGGGCTTGCCGTTCATCTCGTAGCAGAGCAGCGTTTGCGGGTGCAGCACGGTGTCTTGGTCGAGGCCCACGTAATACTCGCCATCGGGTGTGGCAAGGCCAGCGTAGGGTGCCAGGTCGGGGGGCGGGTTGCGTGGGTCGAAAGCCTGGCCGCTGCGGGTGGCCAGCGGGTACTTGGCCAGGAAATCGGACAGCCGGGCGCCGGCCCAGTGCACCACCACGCTCCAGCCCTCGATGCATTTCAGCTCGGTCACCATTTCAATTTTGGGCAGGGCCTGCACGTCGGCCAGGCTGAATTCCTGCACCTTATCGGTGCCGTAGCTCTGCACGCGCATCCGCCAGGTGGCGGGGTCCAACGCGGTTTTGAGGCCGTAGGTGCCGTTTTTGCGCGGGGTGCGGGCGCGGCTGCGGGCAAACTCCGGCGCCAGGCGCGTTTGCTTGTAGTAGGCGTGACTAAGGCGGCCGTTAGCATCGAGCACCTGGCGGAGCGGGTGCGGGATACCATCGTCTTCGGGCTGCGAAATCAGCCATTTCCAAGTGCCCAGGCCCGCCAGCCCGGCCAGCCCCAGACCGATGAACGAGCGGCGCGAACGGCGGCGGGCTTCGGCCAGCACTTCGGCTTCGGGGCGCAGGGGCTGAGGGTTTGCGGGGGGCGTTTCGTTGGTCATGTCAGGAGCAGCTATTTGGTAGAAGACAGGGAAGCATCAGCGGCGGGCAGCGAAGTGGGGCCGGCCTCGATTTTGTGCGTGGCGGGGTCAACTTCCACGATTTCAAAGCCCGCCACCATAGCCCGGAAGTTATTCCAGCCGGCGCGCACCACCTGCGCAATGTGCACCACGAAAAACAGCACGTAGCCGATGGTGAGCGCAAAGTGAATGATGCGGGCAAACTCGTAGCCGCCCAGCAGCTGCGTCAGCCAGGCAAACTGCACCGGCTTGTAAATCGCCAACCCAGACAGCACCGAGCCCACGCCCATCAGAATCACGCTGGTGTAGGCAATCTGCTGGGCACCGTTGAACTTGCGCACCGGCAGCGGCTTTTTCGACAAACCCAAATCGTGCAACACCACTTGGATGGCTTCTTTGAAGGAGTGCCGGGTAGGCAGCAGATAGCGCCATTCGCCCGAGAAGATGGTGTATAGCACGTAGAGCAGGCCGTTCAGAAAGAACACCCACATCAGTACGAAGTGCCAGCTCATGCCCTTGGCGAGCTGAAAGGGGATGTTGAACGCCTCGTAGAACGACTGCGGGAAGAACTTGAGCAGCGTGGTGTTGCCCCAGCCGAGGCGGTACACGTCGTTGGCCCAGTAAATCCAGAGCCCGCTCCAAATCATGAGGCTAAGGACTGGAAAATTGACCCAGTGAAACCAGCGAATGGCCAGCGGGTGCTTCTCGACAAGCTGCTTCATAAACCTCGGTGAAATAATTGAAAACGCCTGCAAGGTACGGCCAGCAAGTACGCTCCGAATCGGCTGACGACGCGCGCTGCTGAACCTTACAACTCATTCGCTCTGCCCCGCTAGGTGGCGCGCAACGGTGGGTTTCTTCCGAAGCCAGCTTGGCGGCTGCGGGCGGCGCCACCTACATAATTCGGGCATTTAAGCACCGCAGTGGCCAAATCCACGTAAAGCGCGACGGTGCGCCGCAGGCGTTTTCTCACGGTTAATTTTTCCTTCATCATCAAGGCGGTACGTTGCTTAACGTTACTGCTCGCCAGTTCGCAATCGATACCTGTCAAACGCCTTATGCTCAACATTCAGCACGACAAAACCGATACCACGTCCTTCAATATGCAAGGCAAATGCCCCTTCGGTGGCGACCGCATCGGCGGCGCCGAGGGCACCCCGCCGGCCCTCTCCGACTGGTACCCCAATCGCCTGCCGGTGGAGCGGCTGCACCAGAACAGCCCGCAGGCCAACCCGCTGGGCGAGGATTTCGACTATGCCGCCGCCTTCAGCAAAATTGATTTGGAGGCGTTGAAGCAGGAAATTAAAGGTTTCCTGACCACCTCGGTAGAGTGGTGGCCCTCCGACTACGGCAACTACGGCCCGCAGATGATTCGCATGGCTTGGCACTCGGCCGGCACCTACCGCATTGCCGACGGCCGCGGCGGCGCGGGCG
>NZ_BAAGZM010000253.1:0-5819 GCF_054778495.1 Hymenobacter agri | reverse complement strand
GCGCGCCGGCGAGCTGAACGCCCGTTTCGAGACGCCGCTGCTGCTGGCGGCCAACGCCGCCGACCACCGCGAGGCGCTTTTGCAGGCCCGCAGGTAACCCGTCGGCCGATTTACGGCGTACTTTGCCCCATGTCCGACACCCAGCCCACGCCCCTCGATTCCATCAACGCCGCCGCCGAGCAGGTGCGGCAGCAGTTACAACTGAAAGCCTTCGACGCCGAAGCCGTGGCCCATTTGGTCAATTTTATTCAGGCCCAGCGCGGGCAGCTGGGCGCCGCCGAGCGGCCGGGCGTGGTCATGGCGCTGGGGTGCTTTTTGGGCGAGTGCCTGGTGCGGGCCTACGGAGGTGAATGGGCCACCGGCAAAGACGGTACAACCGGGGTGGGACTAGCCAACCGATTTTTTTTTAATCCCTTCCATTTAGTCGATGCGCAACTGAATGAGGGGGAAAGCGCCTCGGTAGCGGCTTTTTTTGCCTCGGTTCCGCAGCGGCTGAAAGCGCCGGTCGCCGCACGTAAGGGATGGATTTCGTAATCTTGCGGGGCCAATGGCCACCCGCGTCGTTATGAAACAACTCGTTATTGCCATTGACGGCTACTCCTCCTGCGGTAAAAGCACGACCGCCAAAGCCGTGGCCCAGCTGCTGCACTACGCCTACGTCGACACCGGCGCCATGTACCGCGCCGTTACGCTGTACCTGCTGGAGCAGGGCATCGTCTTCGACGATATGGCTGGCATCGAGCAGGCCCTGCGCGACATTCACATCAGCTTCCGCCGCCACCGCCGCACCGGCCGCAATGAGCTTTTCCTGAACGGCGTCAATCGCGAAGACGACATTCGCCAGATGCGCATTTCCAATACCGTGAGCGAAGTGTCGGGCATTCCGATGGTGCGCCACGCCATGGTGGCCCAGCAGCAGCGCATGGGCCGCAAGCGCGGCGTGGTGATGGACGGCCGCGACATCGGCACCACCGTTTTCCCCGATGCCGAAGTGAAAATCTTCATGACGGCCGAAGTCGAGCTGCGCGCCCGGCGCCGCCAGGAAGAGCTGGCCGCCAAAGGCGAAATCGTGCCGCTCGACGACATCATCGAGAATCTGCGCAAGCGCGACCACCTCGACTCGACCCGCGCCGAAAGCCCCCTGCGCCGCGCCCCCGACGCCGTGCTGCTCGACACTACGCACATCACCATCTCCGAGCAGGTTGATTTTGTGCTCGATAGGGCCTCGTCGGCGCTGTTTGCGGCGGGGTGGGAGTAGCCTTACAGATTAGGCGCCATCTGTCATCCTCAATCTGTCGTCCCATACCCCGCGCAACTGCTGTACCTTTGCCCTCCGGCGAACTCCTCGCCGCCGCAGGAGTGTTACCCGCACCGCATGAAGGTCACGATTGATAAGAATTCCGGCTACTGCTTCGGCGTAGAATTCGCCATCCAGATGGCTGAGGACGAGTTGGCGCACGAAGAAACCCTGTATTGCCTCGGCGATATCGTGCACAACCGCATGGAAGTGGAGCGCCTGCACCAGCAGGGCCTGCGCATCATCGACCGCGAGCAGCTGGCCGAGCTACACGACTGCAAGGTGCTCATCCGGGCCCACGGCGAGCCGCCCGAAACCTACCAGCTGGCCCTGCAAAACAACCTGGAGCTGATTGACGCCAGCTGCCCGGTGGTGCTCAAGCTGCAAAACCGCGTGAAGCACGCCTTCGACCTGAGCCAGCGCCAGAACGGCCAGATTGTGATTTACGGCCAGCCTGGCCACGCCGAAGTGGCCGGCCTTACGGGCCAGACCGGCAACCGCGCCATCATCGTGATGAACGAGGCCGACCTCGACCAGATTGATTTTGCGCGGCCCGTCACGCTCTTCAGCCAAACCACCAAAAGCACCGCCGGCTTCTACAAGATGAAGGCGCTGATGGAGGCCCGCATCCAAGCCGCCGGCGGGCAGCTCGACAGCTTCGACGCCAACGACAGCATTTGCCGGCAGGTGAGCAATCGCGAGCCCGCCCTGGCCAAATTCGCCACCGAATACGACGTGGTGCTGTTCGTAAGCGGCCGCAAAAGCTCCAACGGCAAAGCGCTGTTCTCGGTGGTGAACGGCGTGAACCCGCGCAGCTACTTCATCGAAAACGCCGACGAGGTGCAGGACGAATGGCTGGTCGGGGCCGAAACCGTGGGCATCTGCGGCGCCACCAGCACCCCGCTGTGGCTGATGCAGCAGGTAGCCGAGCGGGTGCAAGGCGTGGGCGAGCCGGCCTAGCGCCAGTGCTACCGGTGCGCCGCCAGCTCCTGCTGGTATAGCCGCCGGTTTTCTTCATCAAACACCACCGTGTGGGGCCACGTGTGCGCCGCCAGCCACTGCCGCACCTCGCGCACGGCCACGGAGGCGGCTTCGGCCTTGGGGTAACCGTAGATGCCGGTACTGATGCCGGGAAAGGCCACGCTGGCCAATTCACGGGCGGCAGCAAGTTGCAGGCAGCTTCTGTAACAAGCGGCTAGTTCTTCTGCCTCGTGCTGGTTTCCGCCGTGCCAAACCGGGCCGGCAGTATGAATTACAACGGTAGCTGGCAGATTACCGCCAGTGGTTGCCACTGCTTGCCCGGGGGGAAGACCGAACGGATATTTTCTCTCACGCAGAAAGCGGCATTCCTCTAAAATCTTGGGACCACCGGCGCGATGAATGGCGCCATCGACGCCGCCTCCACCGAGCAGGCTGGAGTTGGCCGCGTTCACGATGGCCGCCACGACTTGCTTAGTGATGTCGCCCGGCACGAGCTGGATGCGGGCGGAGAGGGCAGAGGCAGGCATGGCGAAAAGAAAGCAGGACGGGTGTAATGCGCGCCGCAAGTTGGCGATTGATGCGGTACGCGGCCAGTGCGGCAACGGATTCGGGCGCGGTGGCCTGCAGTTCGAGCCCCTTTTACGACGGTTCAAGTGCTTTTTCCGACGGTTCGGCAACGAGCAGTTGCGGCTGGGTTCGCCCGGCGGATACCTTTGAATCATTAATCACAACCACTTAAACGCCCACGCTCATGGAAACCCTGCAACGCGACCCCTACCTGTGGCAAAAAGCGAAAGCTCGCGCCAAATTTCAATCGCACCTGTTGTCGTTCCTGTTCGTGAACGCGCTGCTGTGGGTGATTTGGGCCTTCACCGACTCACACTCCTACCACTACGGCCACCGCTTCCACGCCGACATCCCCTGGCCTTTGTGGGTGACGTTCTTCTGGGGCCTGGGCCTGGTTCGGCGCGGCATTGCCACCTACGGCGGCTTCACCTACGAGCAGCGCGCCCAGCGCGAGTACGACCGCCTGGCTCGCCAGCAGAGCAGCGGCGTCGACCCGCTCGATAAGTACCGTTAGGCCTGATTAGCTGCCGGTTTTTCGCTTACATCCTTACCCTTCCACTTTCCTTTTTCTGCTTCGGCCGAATCTGAAGAGCCTGCGACGTCGTTCGCGGGCCCGACGGGTTCGGCCGATTTGTTGGGGCCGGGCGCGCGCTGGCGGTGGGCGCATCGGCTGTGCGGCCTATCTTCACCGCATGAACCGCCTCCCCAAGCGCCTGCTCGGCCGCCGCGAGCTCGTTGATTTTCCGGATTTTGCGCTGGGCGGCGTCGAGGCCAAAGTCGATACCGGGGCCTACACCAGCGCCATTCACTGCACCAATATCCACCTCGAAACCACTGGCGCAGGCCGCCCGGTGCTGGTGGTGAGCCTGCTCGACCCCGGCCACGAAGGGGCCGACGGCCGCCTGCTGACCTTTCCCGACTTTGCGCTGCGCGACATTCGCTCCAGCAACGGCGAGGTGCAGGAGCGCTACGTCATTCGGGCGGTGGTGCAGCTCTACGGCGAGCATTTCGAAACCGAATTTTCACTCTCCGACCGGTCCGACATGAAATACCCGGTGCTGCTGGGCCGCAGCCTGTTGCGGGCGGGCCGCTTCGTGGTCGACGTGGCCCGGCGCAACCTTTCCTACAAAAATCAGGCACGGTCCGCCGCCCGCCGCGCCCGCTCCTGAGTAGCTTTGTAGGCCGGCTCTCATCCTGAGTGCAGTGCAGGACCTTGTCGCGCAAGCACGCATTGCAGGCGTAAGAAGGTCCTTCGCGCCGCTCAGGATGACAAACGACGCCTACACCACCCCCGCCACCCCCATTCCACCCCGATGAAACTGGCCATTCTCTCGCGCGAGCCAAATTCTTACTCGACCCAGCGGCTGGTGGCGGCCGCCGCCGCCAAAGGCCACGAGGCCGTGGTGGTCGACCACCTGCACTGCAACCTGGTGCTCGAAAAAGGCCAGCCCGGCATCATCTACAAAGGCCAGAAGCTCGAAGGCTTCGACGCCATTATTCCGCGCATCGGGGCTTCGGTCACGTTCTACGGCACGGCCGTGGTGCGGCAGTTTGAGATGATGAAGGTGCGCACTGCCATCGACAGCCAGGCCATTGTGCGCTCGCGCGACAAGCTGCGCTCGATGCAGATACTGAGCCGCGCCGGCGTGGGCATGCCCAAAACGGCCTTCACCAACTTTTCCGAAGACGTGCCGGCCATGATAAGCCAGGTGGGCGGCGCGCCCGTCATCATCAAGCTGCTGGAGGGCACGCAGGGCCTGGGCGTGGTGCTGGCCGAGTCGGCCAAGGCCGCGCAGTCGGTAATTGAGGCGTTCCACAACCTCAAGGCCCGCATTATTGTGCAGGAATTCATTGCCGAAAGCAAAGGCGCCGACCTGCGCGCCTTTGTGGTGGATGGCGAAGTAGTGGGTGCCATGAAGCGCCAGGGCAAGGAGGGCGAGTTTCGCTCGAACCTGCACCGCGGCGGCTCGGGCACCCTCGTGAAGCTGTCGCGGGCCGAAAAAGCGGCGGCGCTGCTGGCCACCAAGGCCCTGGGCCTGGGCATTGCCGGCGTGGACATGCTGCAAAGCAAGCGCGGCCCGCTGGTGCTCGAAGTGAACTCCTCGCCCGGCCTCGAAGGCATCGAAAAAGCCACCGGCCTCGACATCGCCGGCCGCATCATCGATTACACGGCTGCCTTGGCCAGCAAGAAGAAAACCAAAGCCAAACCCAAAAAAGACGCCGCGCAGGGCGTAGATGCGCAGTCGGACGTGCCGGGCGGCAAGTAGGAGTAGGGGAAGAGCAGGGCGGTAGGAAGTGCGGAACCTGTAGGGGCGGGGCTTGTCCCCGCCCGTCGTTGAACGGCATCGTTGTGGCGGTGCGAACCACCCGGGCAGGGGCAAGCCCCGCCCTTATACCTGCTTACCATTTCAACACACTCCACCTATGCCCAGCCCCGTCGCCCCGTTCCACCTCAACGGCCTCACCATTCAGCCCGGCGAGCGGGTGCTCACGCGGCTGGTGATTTCGAAGCTGCCCTCGGGCACGGTGATTGACGTACCGGTGCACGTGCTGCGCTCCGAAATCCCCGGCCCCACGCTGCTGCTGATGGGTGGCATGCACGGCGACGAGGTGAACGGCATCGAAACCATCCGGCGGCTGGTGCGGCGCGAGCTGCTGATGCCGCTGCGGGGCTCCATCATCGCCATTCCCATCCTCAACATCTACGGGTTTCTGAATTTCAGCCGCGATGTGCCCGACGGTAAGGATGTGAACCGCTCGTTTCCCGGGTTTCCGCGCGGGTCGCTGGCCGGGCGGGTGGCCCACCGCTTCATGCGCGAAATTATGCCGCTGATTGACTACGGCATCGATTTTCACACCGGCGGCGCGGCGCGGGCCAACTTCCCACAGGTGCGTGCCCTGCTGGGCGTCGACCCCGAAGTGGATGCGCTGGCGGCCGCTTTCGCGGCCCCGTTCACGCTACACGCGGGGCTGC
>NZ_BAAGZM010000252.1:0-5823 GCF_054778495.1 Hymenobacter agri | reverse complement strand
CCTACGCGGTCAGCACATTTCTGACGCCGGCCCCCATTAGCGGGGCAACCGCCACCGCTCTGGCCGGCATCGCCGTATTCTCGGCCGCTGCCCCAACGGTAACGACGGCCGCCGCTACGACTATTACGTCGACCAGCGCGGTGCTGGGCGGCAACGTGACGGCTGACGGCGGCGCGACCGTGACGGAGCGCGGCGTGGTATACAGCAGCACCAACACGACGCCTGCCATTGGCAGCGGCACCCAAAACAGCAACGGTACGGGCACGGGCTCGTTTTCTGAAACTATTACCGGCCTGACGCCTGGTACTACCTACTACGTACGCGCCTACGCCATCAACAGCGTGGGCACTAGCTACGGCAGCGTGGTCAGCTTCACCACAACCGCCACAGTACCTACTGTCATCACGGCTGCACCCAGTAGCGTGACGACAAACAGCGCCGTGCTCGGCGGCAACGTGACGGCCGACGGCGGCGCGTCGGTGAGCGGGCGCGGGGTTGTGTACAGCGTCACCAGCACCAACGGTACCCCCGCCATTGGCGGCACCGGCGTGACGACGGCCGCGAACGGCTCGGGCACGGGCAGCTTCTCGGCTACCATATCGAGCCTGACCCCCGGCACCAATTACTCGGTGCGGGCCTATGCTACCAACTCGGTCGGCACCAGCTACGGCGCGGTGCAGAACTTCACAACGACAGCACTCCCCACCGTAGTATCGGTAACGCGCCTGACGCCCTCGCCCACGGCCACGGCCCAGGTGAGCTACCGGGTAGTATTCTCGGGCAGCGTGACGGGCGTGACGACGACCAATTTCACCACCACCAACAGTGGCACTACCGTGACGGGCAGCAGCGTAAGCAGTACGAGCGGCTCGGGCACGACCTATACGGTAGTGGTGAACACGGGCACCGGCAACGGCACCCTGCGCCTGGATGTGGCCAACAGCACGGGCATTTCGCCCACGGTATCGAACGTGCCTTACACGGCAGGTGAGGTGTACACCATCACCAAGAGCTTCGCGGCCGCGCCCACCCTGCGCATTCAGGCGGGGGGCAGCGCCAGCGGCAACGGCGACGTGACGGCCTTCGTGGACGTGGTGCAAGTGCTGCAAAGCGGCACCACCACGGCCGGGGCCAACGCCTTGCAGAACGGTAGCTTCGAGAGCAACAATGTGGACCCCAGCGGCTTCCGGAAGGCGACCGACGCGGTGCCCGTGGTCGCCAGTCCCTGGAGCTTCACCGCCCTGTCCGGTGTTTCGCGCAACGGCAGCGCCTTCGGCTCGACGGCGGCCGACGGCGACGCGGTGGCCCTGATACAGAGCGCCGGCGACAACAACGCTGGCATCTCGCAGAACCTGGCCGTGCCCACGGGCACCTACCAGGTGAGCTTCCTGGCCATGCAGCGCAACTACACCAGCAAGGACCAGCGGCTGAATGTGTTCGTCAACGACGTGTTTGTGGGCAGCATTCAGCCGAACGGCAATACTCCCCCCACGTACGACACCTTCACCTCGGCCTCGTTCAGCGTGACGGCCCCGGCCCTGACGGCCACAGTGAGCACGACCTCGGCCAGCCCCACCAGCACCTCGCCCATTCCGTTCGTGGTGAGCTTCTCGCAGAGCGTGGGCACGAGCTTCACGGCTGCGGACGTGACGGTGAGCGGCGGCACCGTGACCAGCGGCAGCTTTAGCGGCAGCGGCGCGGGCCCCTACACCTTCACCGTGACGCCCAGCGGCGCTGGGACGGTGACGGTGAGCCTGGCCGCCAACGTGGCCAACGACGCCAACAACACCGGCAACTCGGCCAGCAACTCCGTGAGCGTGCAGTACCAGCTGCCGGCAACGGCGGCCCCGGTAGTAACGGCCCCAGCCAACGGCAGCTCGTTGAATACGACCACGCCGGCCTACGCGGGCACGGCCGCGGCTAACTCGACGGTAACGGTTTACGTGGACGGCTCGGCCATTGGTACGACCACGGCCACGGCCGGCGGCACCTTCAGCCTGACCCAGCCCACGGCCCTGAGCCAGGGCTCGCACACGGTATTCGCCCGCGCCCAGAGCAGCGGCGAAACCCAGAGCGTCAATTCGAGCACGAATAACTTCACGGTGGATACCGTGCGGCCATCGGTGGTCATCAGCTCGTCGGCGGGCGCTTCGGGCAGCACCACGGCCACCACGCCAATTCCCTTCACGGTGACTTTCTCGGAAAGTGTGAACGGCAGCTTCGCGCAGGGCGACCTGACGGTGACGGGCGGTACGATTTCGGGCTTCACCGCCGTTTCGGGCACGACCTTTACCTTCAACGTGACGCCCACCAGCGGCGGCACCACCGTGACGGTGAACGTGCAGGCCAACGTGGCCCAGGATGCAGCCGGCAACGGCAACACCGCCGCTGCGCAGTTCACCATTACCTACGCGCAGCCAGTGGTGGCGACGGCGCAGAACGTGACGGTGAACCTGGCTGCCAATGGCTCGGCCACCCTGAACGCCAGCAGCGTGAACAACGGCAGCACCGGCTCGGGTACGCTCACCTACACCATTCAGAAAATCGCCCGCGGCCGGGTAGCCGAAGGCAGCACCCTGACGCTGAGCACGCCCAACGGGTCCAACTTCACGGCCATCCGTTTCGCCAGCTACGGCACGCCCACCGACGATGGCAACGGCAACTACCGCCTCGGCAGCTGCAACGCCGCCAACAGCGTGGCCACGGCGACCAACTCGTTCATCGGCCGCAGCAGCGGCAGCATGGACGCTGTCAACGGAGCCAGCGCCAACAACAACCCCACGCTCGGCGACCCCTGCGGCGGCACGCCCAAGGCGCTGGCCGTGCAGGCCGGCTACTCGGCCGACGCCAGCAGCCTGAGCTACGACTGCTCGGAGGCCAGCAAAACGCAGTACGTGCTGCTGACCGTGACCGACGGCAGCGGCAACACCAGCACGTCGGTGGCCCAGGTGACGGTGAACCCGGCCCCCACGGCTACCATCACCAGCGCCACCCCCAATCCGGCCACGCCGGGCACCCTCGTGACGGTGAGCGGTACCAACCTGAGCGGCCTGACCAGCGCGACGCTGAATGGCGCGCCTGTAACGGCCACCGGCATCAGCGCTACCGGCTTCCAGTTTACGGTGCCGGCCAACGCGACCTCGGGCAACTTGGTGGTGAGCCTGCCCTGCAGCCAGACGCTGAGCCAAGCCTTCACCGTGGTTACCCCGGCCCCGGTGGTAACGGCCCCGGCCAACGGCAGCCTGCTGAATACCCGCACGCCAGTTTACTCGGGCACGGCTCCGGCCAACTCGACGGTAACGGTGTATGTAGACGGCGCAAGCATTGGCACGACGACAGCCACGGCCGGCGGCAGCTTCAGCCTGACGCAGCCAACGAGCCTGACCGACGGTAACCACACGGTGTACGCCACGGCGCAGGCCAGCGGTACGTCGGTGAGCGTGAATTCGAACACGAACACGTTCACCATCGATGCGACGCGTCCTTCGGTGACCATCACGAGCTCCGCTGGGGCCAGCGGCGGGACGACCACGACCTCGCCGATTCCCTTCACGGTGACCTTCTCGGAAAGCGTGAACGGCAGCTTCGTGCAGGGCGACGTGACGGTGACTAATGGGGCCATCTCGGGCTTCACCACCGTTGTTGCGGGCACCACCTTCACGTTTAACGTGACGCCGGCCACGCCCGGCACGGCCACGACGGTGACCGTACCGGCCAACGTGGCCCAGGATGCGGCCGGCAACTTCAACACGGCTGGTACGCCTTCGCCTTACGCCCTCACCTTCCTGGCTCCCGCCATCACGGTAGCCCCGAACTCGCTGCCGGGCGGCACGCGAGGCGTGGCCTACAGCCAGACCCTGTCGGCTTCGGGCGGCACGGCTCCCTACACGTTCGCCATTACGGCCGGTGCCCTGCCAACGGGCCTGAGCCTGACCAACGGCACGATTGCCGGCACGCCCACAGTGAACGGCTCGTTCACCTTCACGGTGACGGCAACCGACGCCTCGACGGGCAGCGGCCCCTATACGGGCTCGCGCAGCTACACGCTAGCGGTTGCGGCCCCCACCATCACGCTGAGCCCTGCCACAGTACCCAATGGTGTGGTGGGCACGCCCTACAGCCAGACGCTGACGGCCACGGGCGGCACGGGCCCCTACACCTTCGCCGTGACGACCGGCACGCTGCCCGCGGGCCTCACGTTGACGGCCGGCGGCCTGCTGGCGGGTACGCCCACGACCAGCGGTTCGTCCATCTCCTTCACGGTGACGGCTACCGACGCTTTCGGCGCGACCGGGGCGCAGAACTACTCCATCCTCATTACCTCGCCGCTGCTGGTGACGTGGACGGGCGCCGTGAACACCGACTGGTACACGGCCGGTAACTGGTCGCCCAACTTTGTGCCCGGCACCAGCACCGACGCTACCATTCCCACTGCGCCCAGCGGCGGCCGCTTCCCGGCCATCACCTCGGGCACGGCCAACGTGCGGAACCTGACGCTGAACAGCGGCGCCAGCCTGACCCAGACCGGCGGCACGCTGAACATCACCGCCAACCTGACCAACAACGGTACGTTCCAGCCGACTGGCGGCACGGCTAGCCTGGGCAACACGACGCTGAGCAGCATTGTGGGTAGCAGCAGCACCCGCTTCTGGAACCTGACGGTGGGCGCTAACGCCGCACAACTGGCCACTTCGGCCGGCGCGTCGGTACAACGCCTGTTCACGCTCAACGGCAACTTTACCACCAACGGCAACCCGCTCACGCTGGAATCGAATGCCAGCGGCACGGCCATGGTCGTGAACAACGGCAGCGCCGCTGTTGTGGGCACCGCCACGGTGCAGCGCTACATCACGCCCGACGTGAACCCGAACCTGGGCTACCGCCACGTGTCGGCCCCCATCAGCAACGCCACGGTGGCGAGCCTGACCACGGGCAGCTTCTCGCCGGTGGTGAATCCGGCCTACAACACGTCGGCCACGCCGACGGCCGTAACGCTCTTCCCCACAGTGTATGGCTACGACCAGGGCCGCCTGGCCACGACGACCAACAACCTGCCCATCTTTGATAAAGGCTGGTTCTCACCTTCGTCGACCGGCGACGCGCTGACCGTGGGCCAGGGCTACACCGTGAACCTGGCCGCCGCGCAGACCTGGAACTTCGTGGGTGCTCCGAACAACGGCACCCTGACGCAGACGCTGAACCGCAACAGCGGCGCTACGGCTGCCGACGCCGGCCTGCAACTGGTGGGCAACCCCTATCCCTCGCCCCTGGACTGGAGCCTGGTGACGGCCGCCGACCGCCCCAACGTGGACGGCATCATGTATGTGTTTGTTAGCGATGACCCGACCAACCCCTACACCGGCAGCTACAAGTTTTACAACAACGGCATCGGCACCATCAGCCCGGTGCTGCCGCTGGGCCAGGGCTTCTTCGTGAAGGTATCGGCGGGGCAGACTTCCGGCTCGCTTAGCCTGAAGAACAGCCACCGCCTGACCAGCTACACCAACCCGACCTACCACCGCACCGCCGGCACCCAGCCGCTGGTGCACCTGACGCTGCAAGGCGCGGGCAACTCCCGGACCGACGACGCCTTCGTGTATTTCGAAGCCGGTGCCACCAACGGCCTCGACGCGCAGTACGATGGCGAGAAGCTGCCCAACCCCTCGGGGCTGAACCTGTCGAGCAGCCTCTCGGCCACCCTGCGCCTGTGCGTGAACGGCTTGGAGCCGCTCACCACCACGCAGCGCATCGTGCCGCTGGCTGTGGGCGTGCCCGCCGCCGGCAGCTACACGCTGAACGCGGCCGACGTGCTGAACCTGGCCA
>NZ_BAAGZM010000251.1:0-5830 GCF_054778495.1 Hymenobacter agri | reverse complement strand
CGGCACCGTGCCGCGCGAGCGCCTGCTAGTGGCCCAGGCCCAGGCCGAGCGCATTCTGGCGGCACGGGCCCTGGCCCAGCAGCGGGGCGCTTCCTACGGCGGCAGCCTGAGCCTGGCCAACTGGACCGAAAAAGGTCCCAGCAATATTGGCGGGCGGGTGCGGGCCATCATGCCCGACCCCAGCGATGCCACCGGCAACAAGGTGTGGGCCAGCTCGGTAGGCGGTGGCCTGTGGAAGTCGAACAACGCCGCCGGCACCACGCCCACGTGGTCGAAAATTGACGACACGTTTGCCAACCTGGCCATTACCACGCTGGCCTACGACCCATCCAATCCCGATATTATGTATTTCGGGACGGGCGAGGGCTTCGGCAACAGCGATGCCAGCCGGGGCCTGGGCATCTGGAAATCGACCGACCACGGGGTAACCTGGACGCAACTCGCCAGCACCAACAACGTGGCGGCGTTTTACTACATCAACCGGCTGGGGGTGGACAAAAACGGCTGGGTGTACGCCGCTACCGAAACCGGCGGCCTCCGGCGCAGCCAGAACGGCGGCACCACCTGGACAACGGTGCTGTCGACGCCCGCCAGCGTGTCCGACATCGACCTGAACCCGGTAGACGGAACGGTGTATGCCTCGGCGAGCAATTCGGAGGTGGGCCGCGGCATCTACCGCTCGGCTTCGGGCGACGCCAACACGTTCACCAATCTGCGCACGCTTTCCGGCTCTGGGCTACCCACCACCAATGTGTACTACCGGGTGGAGCTGGCCATGGCCCCGAGCAACCCCAGCCAACTGTACGCCATGTACTGCGGCAGCAACGACGCGCTCTACAACATCTACCGCAGCTCCGACGGGGGCAACACCTGGCAGGCGCTGCCTAAGCCCAAAGATGCCGACACCGGAATTCCCGCCGCCGACTTCACCCGCGGCCAAGCCTGGTACGACTTGTCCATCGGCGTTTCGCCCACCGACCCCGGCACCGTGTTCATTGGCGGCGTCGATATTTTCAAAACCTCGAACGGTACCGCCGCCACGGCGGCCAACGTGGCCTGGCAGCAAACCACGCACTGGTATGGGGGCTTTGGCTACCAGAACGTGCACGCCGACCAGCACGCCGTGGCCTTCGCGCCGGGCTCAAATTCGATTGTGTACTTCGGCAACGACGGCGGCGTGGCCCGCAGCCTGAATGCGACGGCTGCCATTCCGACCATCACCCCCATCAATACCAACTTCAACGTGACGCAGTTTTACGCGGTGGCCGTGCACCCCACCGACGTGAACTACTTCCTGGCTGGTGCGCAGGACAACGGCACTCAGCAGTTCCGGGGGGTATCGGGCAGCGCCACGCGCGACGTGAACGGCGGCGACGGAGCGTTCTGCGCCATCGACCAGGACCAGCCGGACGTGCAGTTTGCCACCTACGTGTACTGCAACGTCTACCGCTCCAACACTAAAGGCGACGACTTTTTCCCCGATGTAGTGGAGGAAAACAACACCCGAGGCTCCTTCATCAATCCGCTCGACTACGACAGCCAGAATAACGTGCTGTACTACAATTACAGCACGGGCACCTCGCTGGCCCTGCGCCGCGCCGGCAATGCCAACGTGGGCACGCCCGCACTCTCAACCATTGCCCTGCCCAACCTCAGCAC
The DNA here is from genome assembly GCF_054778495.1 of Hymenobacter agri. Taxonomy (NCBI): domain Bacteria; kingdom Pseudomonadati; phylum Bacteroidota; class Cytophagia; order Cytophagales; family Hymenobacteraceae; genus Hymenobacter; species Hymenobacter agri. Next base: position 4,171 of record NZ_BAAGZM010000251.1, on the reverse strand, counting down.
TACCGGGGTGGCCATCAACGGGGCGATTATCACCCACGTAGCCGTTTCGCCCAACGTGAACGACCGCGTGTACGTGGGCACCAACACGGGCCGGGTGCTGCAGATTGACAACGCCTCGTCGCCGACGCCCACCATTGCCACCATCTTCGATGCCGGCACCTACGTGTCGATTTCGAGCATCGGCGTGGAAAAATTTGCGCCCGGCGCGGCCAACCCCGACCAGCATATTCTGGCAACGGTGTCGAACTACGGGCAGGTGAGCGTGTGGCAAACTACTAACGGTGGCACCAGCTGGGCCAACGTCGAAGGCAACCTGCCCGATATGCCCGTGCGCTGGGTACTGCCCGACCCCACCGGCAGCAAGCGCGCCCTCATTGCCACCGAACTGGGCGTGTGGAGCACCGACGACCTCTACGCCGCCTCCGTCGTCTGGACGCCGTCGAACGGCAACCTGGCCAACGTGCGCGTCGACATGCTGCGCCTGCGCAAATCCGACCGCATGGTAGTCGCCGCCACCCACGGCCGCGGCCTGTTCACATCCGACATCTTCGTCGCCAACCCGCTGCCCGTCGAGCTGACGGCCTTCACGGCCACGCCGGCGGCCGACGCGGTACGCTTGGCCTGGAGCACGGCTTCGGAGAAAAACAGCAGGTCCTTCGAGGTGGAGCGTAGCACCGACGGCACTGGTTATGTGCGCATTGGTACGGTGGCTGCCGCCGGCACCAGCAGCAGTTCCCACAGCTACGGCCTGACGGATGCGGCGTTGCCCGCTGCCGCCAGCCTGTACTACCGCCTGCGGCAGGTCGATGCCGATGGAACGTTCCGCTACTCGCCAGTACGAACGGTAGCTCGGCCCGCGAGTGCCGTGGCGCTGGCAGTGTTCCCCAACCCGAGCCGTGGAGCAGCTACGCTTAATGGCGCAGTGCCCGGTGCGGTAGTCCGCGTATTCGATACCGCTGGCCATGCCGTATTCAGTACCACTGCCGATGCGCAGGGCAATGCCTCGGTGCTGCCCGCTACGGGCCTGGCCGCCGGCATTTACGTGGTGCGCACCGGTAGTCGCTCAACCCGGCTTGTAATAGAATAACGCCTGCCCGCGAGTGCATACTAAAGAAAACGCCCCGATGGACATTGGGGCGTTTTCATTGCTTCCGGGGTGGCGCTTGGTGTTGGCTGTTGGGCTTGGCCGCGCGGCGTAACTTCGGCGCCGCAGGCCCCTCCCTGTCTGCTCGAAACGTATCAGCCATGAAAAAACACGCTACCCTCGGCCTGCTCGGCGGTGCCCTGCTGCTGGCCTTCCGCCCGGCCCTGCCGCCCGCCGACGCCCTCAAAACCGAAGCCCTGCAGGATTTGCAGGGCCGCTACGCCGAGTACCAGCAGGTGGCGCAGCGCATCTGGGGCTTCGCCGAGGTGGGCTACAAGGAAACCAAAAGCTCGGCGCTGCTGCAGGAAACGCTGCGCAAAAACGGCTTTGCGGTGCAGGCCGGCGTGGCCGATATCCCGACGGCCTTCGTGGCCACCTACGGTAGCGGGCTGCCCGTCATTGGTATTCTGGCCGAGTACGACGCGCTGCCCGGCCTGGCCCAGCAGGCCACGGCCGAAAAAACGCCCATTGCCGGCCAGGATGCCGGCCACGGCTGCGGGCACAACTTATTTGGTACGGCCAGCGTGGCCGCCGGCATCGAGCTGCAAAAGCTCATCAAGGAAGGCAAGCTAAAGGGCACGGTGAAGGTGTACGGCTGCCCGGCCGAGGAGGGCGGCAGCGGCAAGGTGTACTTGGTGCGAGCTGGCCTGTTCAACGGCGTGGATGCCGTGCTGCACTGGCACCCCGCCAACCAGAACGCCACGATGGTGGGCAAGTACATCGCCAACACCTCGGCCAAATTCCGCTTCCACGGCGTGGCGGCGCACGCGGCCGGCGCGCCCGAGCGCGGCCGCAGCGCCCTCGACGGTGTGGAGGCGATGGACAACATGGTGAACATGCTGCGCGAGCACGTGCCCCAGGAAACCCGCATTCACTACGTCATCACCAACGGCGGCAAGGCCCCCAACGTGGTGCCCGACTTCGCCGAGGTGTACTACTACGTGCGCCACCCCAACCGTGCCGATGTGCAGGCCGTGTTCGAGCGCGTGGTGAAAGCCGCCGAGGGCGCCGCCCTGGGCACCGGCACCACCATGGACTACGAAATCATCGGCGGTACCCACGATTTGCTCGTGAACGAAACCCTGGCCCATGCCCTGCAACGCAATTTGGAGCAGGTAGGTGGCGTGAGCTACACTGCCGAAGAAGCCGCTTTTGGCCAGAAAATCCAGGCCTCACTGGGGGTACCCGCGCCGCCCGTGGTCCAGGCCGCCCAGGTAGCGCCCTACACCAAAAACGACCTCGGCGGCAGTTCCGACGTGGGCGACGTGAGCTACGTGGTGCCCACCGTGGGCCTGATGGCCGCCACCTGGGTGCCCGGCACGCCCGCCCACAGCTGGCAGGCCGTGGCCTGCAGCGGCCAGGAAATCGGCAGCAAGGGCCTCATGGTGGCCGCCAAAACCATGGCCCTCACCGGCATCGACTTATTCACCGACCCCGCACTCGTGGCCAAAGCCAAAGCCGAGCTCAAGCAGCAGGTCGGCAGCTACGTGTATAAACCGCTGCTCGGCAACCGCAAGCCCGCGCTGAATTACCGGGATTAGCGGGTGGCGGAATCGAGGGAAAAGAATGTCACTACAACAGAACGTCATGCTGAGCTTGTCGAAGCATCTCTACCGCGTAACTAATCCCAACGACTGGGTTTACTACTGCGGTTGAGATGCTTCGACAAGCTCAGCATGACGTTCTTTGATGCTTTGATTCTCCGCCCCTACAGCGCCTTTTCCATCACCCACAGCACCAGCGGCTGCTTCGGGATGCCGAAGCGCGGGTCGGTCGGGAAAGGCTCGGTAGCGCCGGTGAGGTGATAGCCGCGCCGCTCGTAGTAGGCAATGAGCTCGGTGCGCACCGAAATCACCGTCATGCGGCTGATGGTGCAGCCGTGCTGGCGGCCGTAGGCTTCGGCGGCTTCGAGCAGGAAGCGGCCCACACCCTGCGCTTGCAGCGTGGGGTCCACGGCCAGCATACCCAAGTATACCACGTCGCCCTTTAGCTGCGCGTAGAAGCTGCCCAGCAGCTCACCGGCTTCGTTTTGGGCCAGTAGCATGGCCGTGCCGGGCTGGGCCAGCATTTCAAGCATGCCGGCTTCGTCAATGCGCTGGCCATCAAGTAAATCAGCTTCGGTAGTCCAGCCTTGGCGGGCAGTTTCGCCGCGGTAGGCAGCGTTCACGTGGTGGGCGAGGCGGGCCGCATCGGCGGGCGTGGCGGTGGCGAGAATCATGGGGCGAAAATACCTGATTATCATTCTGAGCGGAGCGAAAGAACTTAATTACTGCCAACGATTGGTAGTAAATGGCTGTCGGCCGAAGGGTGATAAGGGCCTTCGCTCCGCTCAGAATGACAGGACACGCTACTGCCGTAGGTAGCCGCCCAAATCCGACACGCTGCGGATGTCTAGCGCCCGGGCCTGCTGCCCGCGCATGAGCAGGGCGTAGGTGTTGTTGAAGCCCAGCGGCTGCAGCCACTCCAGTCCGAAACGCCGCCGAAACTCGGCCCGCACGTAGCTCAGCACCGCCGCCGGGCGTCCGCCCAACGAGTCGACTACAGCCGGCCGGGGCTGCAGCAGCACCAGCAGGCCCGTGCCGGTGTACTCGGGGTATAGGTCGATGGCCCCGTTGCGCAGTGCCTCGAAGCAGATGGTGGTGCCGCCGAGGCCGGTTTTGGTTTCCACCGCCAAATCGGTATTGCCCCGAATGAGGGCCGCGTACATCTCAGCCAGAATGTATTGCTCGGCAAAAATCTTCGAGCCCAGCTTCACCACCGGCGCGCCCGCGGCGGCCGGGCGCGGGGGCGTCCACAGCCCGCGCCGCTTCAGGAAGGCCTCGGCAATGGCTTTGGGGGCTTGGTGCAGGTAGTCGGCGCGGTAGTTCAGGTCGGTCATCACTGAGTCGGCAATCTGCCCATTCAGCTTGGCCAGCACCGGGCCCAGCTCGGGGTGCTCGCGCAGCAGAGCGGGACGCACCACCGGCACAGCGTAGTAGGGCGGGAACACGCGGCGGTCGTCGTGCAGCACGCGCAGGCCGTAGGCCC
>NZ_BAAGZM010000250.1:0-5845 GCF_054778495.1 Hymenobacter agri | reverse complement strand
GTCGTGCGCTACGGCGGCCTCGTGCAGGTCAAAGCTGGCGGCCAGGCCCAGGCCCAAGGCTTTCAGCAGGGCTTCTTTGGCGGCGAAGCGGGCGGCGTAGTGCTGGGCCGGCTCGGCCATTTGCTCGCAGTAGGCAATTTCGGCCGGCGCGAATACTTTGGCGCGCAGCGCGGAGCTGCGCGCCAGCTTGGTGGCCAGGCGGGCTGGGTCAACTAGGTCGGTGCCGAGGCCGAGTATCATGGGACGGGTTGGAAGAACGTCATGCAGAGCGCAGCTGAGGCATCTCGCTCACTTCGTTGAACGATTGAATTACTGCGGCACGCGAGATGCTTCGCTGCGCTCTGCATGACGGTTAAGCTCCTTTCAGCTTCTCGGCGCACTTGGCCAGCTGCTGGCGAATGTGCGTTTCCTCTCCTTTGGAGGCAATTTCTTTGGTGAGGCCCAGCTTGTACACCCGTTCGGCCTCGCCAAATTTCTGGTCGTGGAACAGGGCATCGCCGGCCAGCACGTAGGCGTGGTAGTACTCGGGGTTGAGGCGAATGAGTTCCAGCGGGTCGGCCGCGGCATCGTGCGCTTTTACGCGGGCGGCCAGGGCGCGGAAGGCTACGAAATCGGTGTAGCCCGCCGAATGGAGGAAGGGCGCGGCCGGAATCGAGTCAGCTTCCACCAACTCGTGGTCGGTGAACGGGCCCTTCATCGCGAAGACCTTGTTGAGGTCGTAGGCCACGTAGCGGCCCAACTGCCAGGGTGCAGCCGCCAGCCAGATGATGCGCTTGGCCGGCTGGAAAATCACGGAGTGGTGGCAGATAAGCTGGTTCACAGCCTTCTCGTTGCCGTTGCCAATGTTGCGGCCGCCCAAGCCGCCCTGGTCGCGCAGAATGGCGGCGGCCTTGGCCGGCGTAAGCGGCCCGGCACCGGCCATCAGCTCGGCAATGCGCTGCTCGCGGTACACCGAGGCGCTTTCGCGCATTTGCTGCTGGTTGAGCGGGGTGTGGCCGAGGCCGGCGCTCTGGTAGTGATTGGTGCAGATAAGGGCGCGGTTGTTGGGGTCGTACACGGCCACCGAGTCGGGCGTTTTTTCGATAACAACGGCCTTGTTGTCGGCCGCCGAGCCGATGAGCAGCGACTCGGCCACGAAGGTGTGGCGCTTCTTGGCGATGGCCACGGCTTCGTCGATGGTGCCGGCGTATTGCAGAATCTCGCGGGCCAGCAGCGAAATGGGGGTGGCCGCGCCCGTGGGCAGCTCCGACTTGGCCGCGTTCAGCGTGATGGTCAGGCCTTCCATGTTCATGCCCGACACTACACCCGAAATGCCGCACCAGCTCACCGTGGCGAAGCGGTGGCCCTGGGCGGGCGTCACGAAGTCAACGATTTTATTATCAGCGAATTTGTCGCCGGCGTAGAAGTCGAAGTTGCGGCCAATCAGCAGCTGGCCGTCGGCCGATTTGTCGCCCCAGGTGGCAAACGACGAGCAGCCCACCAGCGCCAGGTTTTGCAGGGCGTGGCCGATGTCGTGGGCCGCGTGGTAGTTCATCAGGCGCGGGTAGGCCGGGCCGATTTCGTCGAACTTGGGGTAGGCCGTCTGGGCCACGCCGTAGATTTCGAGGCGCTGCTCCTCGGTCAGGCTGTTTTCGAGGTTGCGGTTGAAAAAGGCAATGAGGTACTTGAGAAACTGGCGGTAGAACGACGACGGCACCAGCTGGCATACCTGGTCGAAAAACGCCTGTTCCTGGTACTCGCACAGCTCGCGGCACAGCTTGCCGTTCACGAGGCCGCGCTCGAAGGGCTGGCCTTCGAGGTGCATTTCCCACCAGCCGCTGCGGCTTTTGCGCAGCCAGTTGGGGCCCAGCACGTAGGCCTGCGGGCCAATCTGGCGGCGCTCGACGTGCAGCAGCGCGGTGGGCGGCACTTCGGGATGCCGGCTCGCGGCCCGCGAATACAGATAGAGGCCGGTACCCACCAGCAGCGCCAGCACCGTCAGGGTGCCCACGGTCAGCCATTTAAGAATTCTGCGCATCGTTGATTTTCTGTAAAAGATACGGCAGCCCCACCAGTTCGGAGCACGTAACGAGGGCGCTGATGGCCACGCCCAGCACGCCGTGCATGTTCACGTTCTGGCCCGTAAGCAGCAGGTTGCTGAGCTTGGTGCGGTGCGAAATGAAGCTGCGCAGCGGGTCGGTGTAGTCCTTAGCGATGCCGTAGATGGCCCCGTCGGAAGTGCCCATGTAGTCGCGGAAAGTGAGCGGCGTGGCCGCGTAGTAGCTCCTTATGGCGTCGCGCAGCTCCGGAAAGCGCAGGTACACCTTGTCGAGCAGGGCCTCGGCCTTGCGCTGCTTGAACGCGGCGTAGCCGTCGCCGCGCTCGGTGGGCTCCTTAGCGGTATTGAAGGTGTGCTGCCACTCGGCCACGTCTTCCAGCCGCATGTAGGCCAGAATGGAGATGCCCTCGGCGTAGCCCTGGTTCTTCGAGGTACCCGAAAAAAACACCGAGTAGGAGAGGGGCCAGGTGGCGTCGGTGTAGTCCATGCTGGTCCACACGTCGTCGTTCAGGTAGCAGTAGTAGTTGCTGCGCTCGTAAGGGAAAGCATTAGGCTTGAGCGTGATATTCAGTACAAACGCCGAGAGCGAGTTTTCGAGGCTGAGCACGCGGCGGCGGAAAGCCGGGCGCACCAGGTCGGTTTCGAGCATGGCGTAGGTCTGGGCCGGGTGCACGTTCGAGATGAACACGTCGGCCGCGTAGCGGGTGCCGTCGGCGGTTTCCACGTACTGCGCCTGCTTGCCCTCGGCCACGATGCGCGTGACTTCGGTGCGGTTTTTCAGCTGGCCGCCGTGCTGGCGGATAATGCCGGCCAGGAACTTGGCAATCTGCCCGCCGCCGTCCACGATGCGATAGGCGCTCTGAATGTAGCTGTTGAGCACCAGCGCGTGCACGTAGAGCGGCGTCTTATTTTTGAGGCCGGCATAGAGCGGGTTGTTGCCGCCCAGCACGTTTTGCAGCGTGCGGTTCTCAGTGAGCGAGGCAATGAACTGCTGAGTGTCGCGGGCCAGCGCGTCGACGCCGGTGGGCGGCCCCTGTTCCTGCTCGTCCAGATTATACAGCGGAAACTCGGCGCAAATGCGCTGAATCTCGGTGCAATACGCCTCGATGGCCGGCCGCTCGTCCGGGAAATCGGCCACCAGCCCTTCGATGAAATTGGGGTAGCCCTGCCCGTAGCGGAAGGTGCGCGGGTCGTCGGCCAACACAATCTTATCGAAAGCCCGCTCATCGAGCTTTTCCAGCTTCAGGCGGCCCATAATGCCCAGGTACTGGAAAATCCGGTACATGTTCTGGCCCGGCTCTAGCCCGCCGATGTAGTGCACGCCCGAGTCGAAAAGGTGCTTGTCGCGGGCGAAGGATTGCAGGTTGCCGCCGTGCTGCTTGTTGCGCTCCAGCACGGTCACGGCGTAGCCTTCCATGCTCAGGATGGCCCCGCACACGAGCCCGCCCAGGCCGCTGCCAATGATTACGACGGTTTTGGGGTCTGGCATTTAGGGAGTTTTGAATGCGGTAGAGACACAACATGTTGCGTCTCGTCGTTGCTGATGTTGTTTAGCTGTTTGTGCGAAAGGCGCGGTTCCGGTCGTTCAACGCCGAGACGCAACATGTTGCGTCTCTACCCCGGCCATCATGCCCGCTTCGTGCACACAAATATCAGGTTAGAAGTGTAGCGCGTCTGGTCGAGCATGCGCACGTCGAAGCTGTTGCGGGCCGCGAAATCGATAATGACCTGCTGCGAGAGGAAGGACAGCCCGCCCTCCGCCGTTTTGTTGAACTGACAAAACCGGGTCGAAAACCATTCCGTGAGCACGGTGCCGCGGTGCCGTTCGGCCAGCTCCGTGAAACCGTCGCGCACCACGAGCACGCCGTTGTCGGAGAGGCTGGCGGCGCACTTTTGCAGTAGCGCCACCTGCTCGGCGGGTTGCAGGTAGTGCAGCACGTCGCTGAGAATAATGGCCTCCTGCGGGCCGAACTCGGCGGTGCGGGCATCAGCGGGGGCGAAGGCGATGTTGGGGCCGTTCACGTAGCCGTGGGCGGCTACGGCGGTTTTCTCCTCGTCGAAGTCGAGGCCGCGTACGGTGCGGGTTTTGGCGGTCAGGGCCAGCATGTTGGCCATGAAGCCGTAGCCGCAGCCCACGTCCAGAATGCGGCCCTGATACGGCAGCAGCTCGTCGAATACACGGTAGCTGTTTTCCATGCGCACCTTCACTTTGGCGTACCACTCCAGCACGGGGCCTTTGTAGAGATAGTTGCCAATGAGGCGGTTGTGGAAGTAGCCCGGGCTTTCGGCCACCGCCGCCAGCCGTTCATACTCGGCCCGGAAGTAACGGCTGATGCCCTTGGTGCGCGCCGCGTAGCCGATACCGAAGCGGGCGTCGTCGGGCGCGATGCGAGGCAGGAATTTCAGCGTCATCTGTCCGTCGTTCAGATAGAAGCGGTTTTTGCGCATGGTTTCGCCGCTGCCGTGGATGAGCACGGGCAGGATGTCGAGCCCCAGCTGCTCGGCCAGGTAAAACGCGCCCTTGTGGAAGCGCCCGATGCGGCCGTCGGCCGAGCGAGTACCCTCGGGGAAGATGACGATGGAGTAGCCCGCCGCCACCTGCGTCCGCAGACTGGGCATGATTTCCGCGGCCCCTTGCGCGGCGGGGTAGTAGCCGGCCATGCGCACTACCGCCCCGAAAAACGGCGAGTTCCAGACCCAGTCATTCGTCAGCAGCACCAGCTTGGGCGTCTGCATCACCAGCAGCAGAATGTCGAGAAACGACTGGTGGTTGGCGATAACCACGGCCGGCCGGCGGAAATCCTCGCCGGTTTCGTTGATGAAAATCTTGCGCACGTTGCGCATCACCTTGATGAGCGAGCCCGTGAACCGGCTTAGCAGCCAGTGGTAGAACAGTTTCTTGCGGGCCCGGGGCAGCGGCAGCAGCTTCAGCAGTAGGCCCGCCACGTTCAGCAGCAGCGCGCCGAGCACGAAGTAGGCAAACGCGAACGTCGACTTGGCCAGCCCCCACAGCGTGTAGGGCCCCAGCCCGCGCGCCGCCGGCCGGCTGATGGCCCAGTGAAACAGGTAGGGCTGCAAGGTTTGCGACACCAGCCACACGCTCAGAATGCCGATAATCGACACGAAAGCCATGGAGCGCAGGGCCGGGTGATGGGCAAAAAACAGCGTGCCCAGCCCAATCACCGTCGTCACGGCCGAGAGTAGGATGGACAGGCTGGTGGTGCCGGCTTCGCGCGCGCCGGTGGCGTACTGATGCTGCATGCCATCCATGGTGAAGATGCAGTAGTCGTCGCCCAGCGCAAACACCAGCGTGGAGAGAATGATGTTGATAATGTTGAACTTGAGGCCCAGCAGCGCCATCAAACCCAGAATCCAAATCCAGGCCACCACCATCGGAATGAAGGCAATGAGGGCCAGCTCGATGCGCCCGTAGGAGAGCAGCAGGGCCGCGAACACCAGCAGCGAAGTCCAGAACGCGATGAAGGTGAATTCCTGGTTCACGATTTTGACGAGCGTATTGGTGAGGTACTGGCGGTCGAAAATGACGACGCCGGGAAAGTGGCCCAGCTGCCGGTACAGGCTGGCCGAGTGGCCGGACGTGGTAGTGAGCAGGCTCAGCACCGTGGTCTGGCCGGGCTTTTCCTCAATCAAGTTGTTCAGGAAAGCATTGCGTAACGTGGTTTCGTCGGTGGCCGACAGCGGCCCGTAGTCCTTGCCCACCAGCTCGCGGAAGGGCTCGAAGGCCGTGGCCGAAAACCGGTATTGGGCGCCCGCCGCCGTCAGCCGGGCCAGCACGGCGGCCTGGCG
>NZ_BAAGZM010000249.1:0-5850 GCF_054778495.1 Hymenobacter agri | reverse complement strand
TGCGCTACCGCCGCCAGCCGGCCAAAGTTGCCGGGGGCCAGAAACGCCACCGCTACTGCCAGACCGGTTAGCAGCAGCAATAGCAGCAAGCCCGCCCGATGCGGACGGGCATCGCGCCACGCCCAGCCAGCCGCCAGTGCCTGGCAAGCCAGCACCGTCAGGGCCAGCACTTCGTTGCAGCCTACCACTGCCACGGCCAAGCCCAGCGTCAGGGCCCACTGCCTGCTGGCGGTAGCAGTGCCTGCCGCTGCCCGGCTCAGCCGCAGCAAAGCTGCCAGCCACAGCAGCCACAGCAACAACGGCCAAGTGTACACCGCGACTGCATTGTACCAGTACAGGCATTCGGCCACGCTTGACGCCTGGGCCAGCCACAGCGCCAGCATCACGCCCGCGGCCAGCCACCGGTAGCGGCGCGGCCAGATACTTCCCACCAGTGCCGTCCAGTAGGCGTAAAGGCCGGTCGCCAAGCCCAGCAACGCCGACCAGGCTACCAAAAAATAGCCGTTTTCCCACTGGTTAAAACTCTGCAATGGGCTGGGCGCCATCAGTAGCACCGAGGAGGTGTAGCGGCCGGTCCATTTCAGGTACAACTCGCGCTGTGCGCCCCAAAAACCCCATTGCCGCCGCATCAGGGCGTCGCTGAAGTCATCGAGGGCCGGGTGGCTATCGAAAGCCAGTGCCACAAAGGGGAGCAGGCACAGCAATACCAGCCCCGCTGCCAGCCATTGCTGGCCAGGCTCCGAAAGTAAGCGGCGGCCACTTGCGGCAAGGTATTTCATGCGAGCAATAACGTCAGGAAACCGGCCGGATGCCGACCTCAATAAACGCCAAGAACCGCCCGGAAGCTTCCGGACGGTTCCTGATACAATGATACGAGCGAAGCCGTAGCCTACTCCACCGTTACCGATTTGGCCAGGTTGCGGGGCTGGTCCACGTTGCAGCCGCGTAGCACGGCAATGTGGTAGCTCAGCAGCTGCAGCGGCACCACCGATACCAGCGGCATCAGTACTTCGCTGGTGTGGGGCACTTCAATCACGTATTCGGCCATGGCCGGAATCACGGTGTCGCCCTCGCTCACCACGGCAATGATGCGGCCCTTGCGGGCTTTCACTTCCTGAATGTTGCTCACGACCTTCTCGTACGAGCTGTCGCGGGTGGCAATCACCACCATCGGCATGTTCTCGTCAATCAGGGCGATGGGGCCGTGCTTCATCTCGGCGGCGGGGTAGCCTTCGGCATGGATATAGCTGATTTCCTTTAGCTTGAGCGCGCCTTCCAGGGCTACCGGGAAGTTGTAGCCGCGGCCCAGGTACAGGAAGTTGGTGGCGTCCTTGAACTCCTCGGCGATTTCCAGAATCTGGGCGTCCAGCTTCAGGGCCTTTTCTACTTTGGTCGGAATCGTGTCCAGCTCCACCATCAGCTCGCGCAGCTTGGTGTCGGTGATGGTGCCGCGCTTCTGGCCCATAATCATGGCCAGCAGCGTCAGCACCGTTACCTGGGCCGTGAAGGCTTTGGTCGAGGCCACGCCAATCTCGGGGCCGGCGTGGGTGTAGGCGCCAGCGTCGGTGGCGCGGGCAATGCTGCTGCCCACCACGTTGCAGATGCCGAAGATGGTAGCACCCTTGCTCTTGGCCAGCTCAATGGCGGCCAGCGTATCGGCCGTCTCACCGCTCTGCGAAATGGCAATCACGATGTCGCGCTCCGTAATAATCGGGTTGCGGTAGCGGAACTCCGAGGCGTATTCCACTTCCACCGGAATGCGGGCCAGGTCCTCGATGAGGTACTCAGCCACCAGGCCGGCGTGCCACGACGTGCCGCAGGCCACGATAATGATGCGCTGGGCATTGATGAACTTCTGCTCGTAGGCCCGGATGCCGCCCATGTTCAGGTGGCTGGCTTCCAACTCCAGGCGGCCGCGCATCGAGTCGAGAATGGAGCGGGGCTGCTCAAAAATCTCCTTCAGCATGAAGTGCGGGTAACCGCCTTTTTCGATGGAGTCGAGCTCCATCTCCAGCTTCTGGATGTAGGGCGTCTGGCTCACATCTTCGCGGCTGCGAATTTCCAGCTGCCCGTCGCGAATCACAGCAATCTCGTAGTCATTCACGTACACCACCTCATTGGTGTACTCGATGATGGGCGTCGCGTCGGAAGCAATGAAGTATTCGCCGTCGCCAATACCAATCACCATCGGCGAGCCTTTACGGGCGGCGATGAGCTGGTTGGGGGCATCCTTGCTGAGCACAACAATGGCATAGGCACCCACCACTTCGTGCAAAGCCAGGCGTACGGCCTCTTCGAGCGAGCAGGCGTTCTGCTTCTGAATTTCCTCAATCAGGTTCACGAATACTTCCGTGTCCGTGTCGGAGTGGAACACGTGGCCCTGCTGCTGCAAGTGCGTTTTCAGTGCCGCGTAGTTCTCAATAATGCCGTTGTGGATGATGGCAATGCGCTCCGAAGTGGAGTAGTGCGGGTGCGCATTTTCGTCGTTGGGCTCGCCGTGGGTCGCCCAGCGGGTGTGGCCCATGCCCACGTTGGCATGCGTGTTCTTCTCGGCAATGAATGCCTCCAAGTCGCTCACTTTGCCTTTTTTCTTATAAACGGTCAGGTCGCCGTTGAGCAGGGCTACGCCGGCGGAGTCGTAACCACGGTATTCGAGGCGGTGCAGGCCTTTCAGGATAATCGGGCAGGCCTCACGATGGCCCAGGTAAGCAACAATGCCGCACATGGCAGGAAGAAATTAAATGGTTGAGAAAAACAGTCGGTTGGCCTGATAACAGCAGGCAGCCCGGCTACGGTTAACGCTTGGAATAATATACCCGCAGTTTAATATTGGCCGCATCCAGAACAGCGCGGTTCAGCGTGAGGGTATTGAATAAGCGCAGCGGAAGGCCGGAATAGCTGTCGGCCAGCAGCACCAGCGAAGCCGGGTTGCCCCCGAGTTGGTTATTTAAGTAAGCCTGTAAGTAGCTGGTAACGGGCAGCGTGTAATAGGCCTGCGTAGACGACAGCGTAGTGAGCGAGCCAATGGCCGGGCTGACATTACCAGTCTGGGAGGTGCCGTCGGCCTGCACAATACGGTCGGTCGGCAGGTAGTTAACAAGCCGCTGCAAAACGGTATTCGACGAATTTACTTCTACGGCGTACAGCTGCTGCGGATTGGCAAATAGGGCGTTGCTGTACGGTTTGACGGGCACGCGCAGCTCGGCGCGGTTGATGGTAAGCCCGCCGGCCGTCGCCGCGCTGGCCAAGGTTTCCAGTCCTTGGAAGGTGATGCGCGTGCCCAGGCCCGTGCCTTCCTGCACGTAGCTGATGCCGTTGAGGGCCACATTGGGCACAAAGCCATTCCCCGAGTTAAGTACCGACAGAGCCGCGGGCAAGGTGGGCGTAATCTGGGTGTAGTAGCGCGGGTCGGTGCTGCTCGAAAGCCCGCCACTGCTGAATACCGGACCGAAAAATGCTGAATAAGAGCGTTTCAGCGTATCCAGCATGTTGGTTTTGTTGTTTCTGACGGCCCAGGCGGAGGTGCTGTGGAAATACAGGATGATTCTGGGTACGGAAGGCCGGCCAAAGCTCACGATGCCGCTATTGTAGGTAGCGTTGGGCGCAACAGCCAGCCCCTGCAGCTGCGCTTCGAGCTGCGTCTGGCTAAAGCCGGGCACCCGCAGCTGGGCGAATAACCCGTTGATGATGCTCTGCGGAATTGCGGGCAGCGGATTGTTGCGGGTATCCACCGTGCCAGCCCGGCGTTGCACAACCAGGCGCACGGTTTGGTCGGGCACGGTAGTCGTAACGGCCGGAATATTGGGCGTGACGGAAGTATCGGCCGGTTTAACAATCTGCACCCGGGTGCGGTCCAGCCGGCTGCTGACGTTGGTAGCCAGCGATACCAGGCCCGTTTCGGCCGAGTTGCTGTTGTACACCTGCCGTTCGTCGAGCGGCGCATTCAGCTTAAATACGTCGAAGCGGGCCGGCGTGCTGCTGCTGCCGTACACGCGGTCGAAACCCATGATGATAACCGTTGAGTCGAGCGTGGGCGCGCCCGAAAACAGTTTGGTATCCGTGAATTTAGATGGTAATGAGTCGGCTACGCTCACATCTACCACGTTCAGGAAAGCGCGGGCCGTAGTGGTGCCGACCACGTTGTCGACCAAGCGGCCAACGAGGAAGTGGTCGGTTTTCTGGGTCTTGACCGAGTCCAGCCGCACGGTGCCGCTGGCCACGTCAAAGTCTTGGTAGTTGGTGCTGATGGTGGACGTGTCGGGCAAGTCCACGTTGAGGGCGGTACCGGTGTCGCAGCTGGCCAGGGCCAGGGTGCTCAGGGCAACCAGGGGAGCGCAACGGCTAGTTAGCCAATTCATTATACAGGGCTAGATAGGAAGAGTGCAGGTTTTCGTCGGTAGCTACCTGGCTAAGCTTGTTGTGGAGGGCGTATTCGTGGAACAGGCCGTTCATGTTTTCCGAAAAATCTTCGTCGGAGCGCACTACCGTATCGGCATACTCCATGCCCATTTTCACGAAACCGCTGAAATCTGCCGTTTTCAACGACGCGAGCATGTCGTCGTCGATGTCGAGCATCTTGGCCTTTTCGAGAATATTCCCTTCAAATTTGTCGGTAAACTCGTTGTTGTAAATCGAGAACACCGACTTCGCGTCTTTGAACACCGGGTCTTTCTTGTACGTCGTTTTCAGGTAGAGCGGAATCAGGCCCGTCATCCAGTCGGAGCAGTGCACAATGTTGGGCGACCAGCCCAGCTTCTTCACCGTTTCGAGCACGCCCTTGCAGAAGAAGATAGCGCGCTCGTCGTTGTCGGCGTAAAATTTGTCGTTTTTGTCGACCAGCGCCGACTTGCGGTGGAAGTAATCCTCGTTGTCGATGAAATACACCTGCAGCTTGGCCGTCGGAATCGACGCCACCTTGATGACGAGCGGCTTCTCATCGTCGCCCACGGCAATGTTGATGCCCGACAGGCGCACTACCTCGTGCAGGCGGTTTTTGCGCTCGTTGATGATGCCAAAACGCGGTACGAAAATGCGAATCTCGCAGCCCATTTCCTGCATGCTGGCCGGCAACCGCCGCAGCATTTCCGCCACCTTCGTGGTCTGCAGAAACGGGTCAATTTCGGTGGCCGCGTAAAGGATTCTTAGCTTCGACATACAGGTTTTTTTGAGGAGGATGGAACAAGGCCATACTATGGGTGCACAAAATTACACAATTTTGAGCGGAATTTCAATACCCCATAGCCTGGCGCCCCTGCCAGGACCCCTTCTTCTCATGCAGATACTGACTACCGCCGCCGGGTTGCAAGCCTACACCGAAAGTGCCCGCCAGGCCGGCCGCCGCATTGGCCTGGTGCCCACCATGGGCGCCCTCCACGCCGGCCATCTTCAACTGGTGCAGGCCGCCCGGGCCGAGTGCGATGAGGTGATTACCACTATTTTCGTGAATCCGACGCAGTTCAACAATGCCGAGGACTTCCGGCTCTATCCGCGCGTGCCCGAGGCCGATGCGGCACTGCTGGCCCCGGCCGGCTGCACGGCCCTTTTCGCCCCTTCGGTTGAGGAGATGTACCCCCGGCCCACGGGGCTGCGCTTCGATTTCGGCGACCTGGAACGGGTGATGGAGGGCGCGCACCGCCCCGGGCACTTCAACGGGGTGGCCACGGTGGTAAGCAAGCTGTTTCACATGGCCCGGCCGCACCGGGCCTATTTCGGGCAAAAAGACTGGCAGCAGGTGGCCGTGGTGCGCCAGCTGGTGGCCGACCTGTCGTTCGACCTGGAGGTGGTGGCCCGGCCGACGATTCGCGAGGCCGACGGACTGGCGATGTCGTCGCGCAACCGCCGGCTCGACTC
>NZ_BAAGZM010000248.1:0-5883 GCF_054778495.1 Hymenobacter agri | reverse complement strand
CGGCACCGCCGAAACCTTGGAGCTGCCCCTGGCCAACCTGGCCCCCGGCGTGTACTCGGTGCTGGCCCGCACGGCGGCCGGCCTGGTAGCCAAGCGCCTGGTGGTGGAATAACCCAATAGGTCGCGGCCCGTGCCGAGCCTCAGCGGGCCGGCGCGGGCCGTAGCTACCGCTCATCTTTCAACCTGCTTTCCTTCAATCCATGAAAATTCTTCTTCCAACACTCCGTCTTTTCGCCGCGGCTGCGGGTGTGTGCCTGCTGGCGGGCAGCCTAACCCCGGTACTGGCCCAGGCCCCCGCCGATGGTGGCCCCACGCCCACCGCCCCCAACGCCGTTCCCATCGACGGCGGCGCTTCGCTGCTACTGGCCGCCGGGGCCGCCTACGGCCTCAAGCGCCTGCGTAGCAGCCGGCGTTCCAAGCCTTCGGCATAGTTCACTGACTTATTGCCAAAAAGCTCCCAAAACCAGGTTTTGGGAGCTTTTTTGGTTTATAGTTAATGGAGGATTATTGGGGTATGACTGCTCAGCTATTAATTCAGCTACACCTACTTAGTTGAAGACAGCACCAATACAAAGTGTATCAGCGCGCTGATTTCGCGTTGGAATGGCTACCTAATGGCGGCGCTGCAAAACCCGCTGCGGATGGTATGATTTATACTATCGTTTTGAACGTCTTTTCCGGAATAGTATCGCCGCTACTAGCCGCGCGTCCACTGTGCTATGACACAGCAAAGGGTGTATACTGCACCATAACTCACCGCCGTAACCGTAAACGCTAAGCCCACAAATAAAAATACAGCCGCCCCCGTAACGCATTGTGGGCCTCCGGCAGGTATTCCCGTAGCCAGGCCACTCGCACACACCAGTACGGCGAGCCCTGTACTCGCGCAGCCCAACGCTCCGGCGGCCACTGTAGCCCCGGCCATCCAGCCCACGGACCGGGCGACCAAGCGCAGGCGCAAGAGGCACACGATAGCACCGAATGGAACCAAGGCTATCAGGGAGGGCAAAAACAGCGTTAAAAATAATCGCATTGGTTGCGGGTTTCCTCCTTTTCACAAGGGATATAGGCCCTTAATGCGACCAAGCATCCAGACGTAACCCTCCCCTCGCCAAACAGCGGCAACTGATAGCAACCTCCGACGCCGCAGGCACCAGAAAGCTCACAAATCGAACCAGTCGGATTTAACAAGCTCATCCCCCTCAACGTCTACGAAACTGCGTCAGCGGATGAGCTCCGTAAACTGTAGCGTGTTATAGCTCAGCCTAAAACCCATACCCCACCCGCAGGCCCGTACCCAGGCGCTGGCCGCTTTGCAGGGCGGTGTAGAAATCGACGCGCAGCACTTTCAGGATGTGCTCCACGCCCGCGCCTAACTCCACGTAGTGGCCGGCCTGGGCGGTGTGCAGGTAGTTGAAGGACGCGACTTCCTGCCATTTCAGCTTACGGAAGAGCGGGACTTTATTGAATATGAAGCCGTTGAAGTGGTGGTCGAAATGAGCTTCGAGGTAGGTGTTGTTGGTGCTGAAACGGTAGTAGTCGAGCAGCTGGAAATTGCTGAAGTTACCGGTGAGCAGGGTTTGGTTGCCGGCGAAGTGGCGGTAGTCGATGAACGTCATCCCCTGCTGCCGGCCCACGAAGCCGCCCACGTTCACCCGGAAGGCGCTGGCGCCTACCAGGCCCAAGCTCAGGTTGTGGCGCACGCCGCCCTGCAGCAGCAGGTAACGCACGTCCGCGCCCAGCACGCCGGGCACGGCCAAGCGACCTTGCACGTTGAAGGTGGGCCATTTTGAGCCGAGGTTGAATTTGCCATCGGGCCGGTTGATGTAGCGCTGGCCGGGCTTGAAATCGGCCGAGAGGCCCACCGTGAGGATGCGGCTGCGGCCGAAGCCGGTATTCGCCAGCTCGTCGCTCACGGGCGTGTTGGGCGTGAAGGCCCGGTCCGGCACGTCGCGAATCAGCCGGTCGGTGGTGTTGAACAGCTCGCGGCGGTCGAAATAACCCACTGTAGCGCGCAGGTTCAGTCCATTCAGCGCTTCGGAGAGGTAGCTTAGCTCCATGCCGTCGCGGCGGTAGAGCTTGGCGTAGTTGTAGTTATCGAACAGCGTGTATACCGTGTTGATGAGCGGCGTGAGCTGCGAGTTCTTGTCGAAGTTTTCGATGGTACGGCCCGCCACGAGGCCCACCTCGCGGCGCTTGGCCGGGTGTAGCTGCCAGGCCAGCTCCAGGCTGGGATTTAGCTGCCGGCTGCTGAAGCCATAGCGCAGCGTGGGCGTGAGCGTGACGAACCGCCGGTCTTCCGTGCGCTGGCTGAACCGGGCCTTGGCGTTCAGTACGGCCCCTTCCACGGTGTTGTACTGGAAAATCTGGGTGAGCGGCTCGACCGAAAACGACTGCTTCTTGAACGTATTAACGTGCCCCACACCGCCCACGAGCAGGCCAATGGGCTGAAACGCATTGCGCTTGCGGTCCATCGAGTCCTGGTAGGGGCGCGAGCGGCGAATGACTTCGGTGCTGTCCTTCACGTGGTAGTCCTTCTTTTCCTCGGCCGTGAGGGGCACGGGGCGCACCTGGTCCCAGTAGCTGGAGTCGCGCTCGTTCACGCCCTTCTCAATCAGCTGCACCTCGCCGCGCGGCATGCGGGCGAAGGGGTCGTTTTTGAGGGAGTCGCGCCGGGCCTGCTTCACCTGGCGGCGCACCTGAGCGTTGAGACCGCGCAGGTCGGGCTTGCGCTTGCGAATCTGGGCGGCGGTTTCCTGGCCCACGGGCGCGGCGTCTTTGCCCTCGGCCACCACGGGTGGGGCGGCTTTGGGCGCGGGCGGCGTGGGGTAGGTGGGCACCACGCCAGTGTAGTTCGAGAGCACGGCCGTAATGTCGAACTGCCCTTTGAAGCCCAGGCCCGAGAGGTTGGCGCGCGCCTGTTGCGACTGCATCAGCCACACGTTGGGGTTGCCGGGCATGGGCGTGTACTGCTGGGTGATGTGCACATCATCAGTGTAGTCAATCTGGGCCTCCTTGCCGAGGTGCAAATCGACGGAATGAATGCGCCACGAGCCGTCGACGATGTACACGTAGCCATCGAACACCGGGTCGGCGCGGCGGCGCGGAATGACTTTAATTTTATGCACCAGCACGCCGTCCTGCGTCGAGCTGCCCACCAGCTCGTACTTATAAAACAGCATGGCATTGGCCGCGATGGGCGACACGAAGCCGCGCTCGGCAAAGCCGGGCTTCACCAGGTTTTCGTAGAAGGTGAGGTTGCGGCCGGCGCTGGCCCGGTTGAAGCTCAGCCCGCGCGAGTCGCCGCTCACCCGGCTCGAAATCATGCGTTCCTTCACCTGGTTGGGCTGCGTCACGCTGATTTCGGACAGGCTTTCGGACAGGTACAGAATGCCTTTTTTAATGTCGGGCCCCACCTTAAACAGGCCCATTATTTTGGCCGGCGTGTCGAGCACGCGTAGCACGCTTTTGATGTAGATGCGGGCCCGGTAGGCGGCCAGCTCGCGCCGGTGGTAGGCCCGCCACTGCTGCGCCTGCTGAATAATGGGGTAGGCCGGGTCGCGGTCCGACGACTTCACCAGCACCTCGCCCAGGTTGTAGTTTTCGGCCTGCAAGGCCACGTTCAGCACCACGGCCGAGTCGCCGCCGGGCACGCGCACGGGTTCGATGCGCGGCTTATAGCCCACGTATTGAAACACCAGCTCGTATTGCCCGGCGGGCAGGCGCAACTGGTAGCGGCCCTGTTCGTTGGCGCCGGTGCTGGTGGCGGCGCCGCGCACGGCCACGTTGGCAAAGGCCAGCGGGGCCTGGCCGGCCCCGCTCACGATTCCCTTCACCACGCCGGCCTGCGCCGCCCCCAGGGGCAGCCAGCTCAACAACATCACCAACACAACAACGGGTACCGAAACCAACGACATACGGACAGGAAAGGGGTCAGGCGCAAGGCCCGTCAAGTTACGGCCCGGCGGCCAACAGATGCGCCGCGCGGGGCCAATGGTTGCCTTGCCACCTCACAACGAAACGCCCGACCCCTTGTTTGATGTTACTTGCTTTCCCGAATTCGCTCCCATGTTCAAGACCCCCGACAAAGCCCCCAAGCAGTACACGCCCGGCGAGGCCCTGCAAAAAATTGCCGCCTTCTGCGCCTACCAGGAGCGCACCCAGAAAGAAGTGGAGCAGAAGCTGAAATCCTACGGCCTCGATGAAGACGAAGCCGGCGAAATCATCATCCGCCTCAGCCGCGAGAAGCTGCTCGATGAGCAGCGCTTCGCCCAGGCATTCGTGCGCGGCCACTACCGCCACAAGAAGTGGGGCCGCCGCCGCATTGTGCAGGAGCTCAAGCAAAAAGGCATCAGCGAATACTGCATCAAGGCCGGCCTTAAGGAAATCGACGGCGACGAATACTACCAGAACCTGGTGGACGTGGCCGAGAAAAAAGACCGCCAGGAAAAAGAGAAAAACCCGCGCGTGCGCCGCCAGAAAATCGCGCAGTACCTCACCGGCAAAGGCTACGAGCAGGATTTAATTAAAATTGCGCTTGATGAGCTGGGCAAGGTGGCGGAGGACGATGACGAGTAAGCAGTTAGCCCGAACCCAAAGAACGTCATGCTCATCTGGCGTCCGCGCAGCCGAAGCATCTCTACCGCGCCACTAATCCCAACGTCTGGATTCACCATTGCAGTAGAGATGCTTCGGCTGCACGGACGCCAGATGAGCATGACGACCAGAAGGCTGGCTGGCTCGCGCTATTGCTTCGGCCCCGCCTGGGGTAGCACCAGCTGCTGGCCCACCACCACCCGCCGGCCGGTAAGCGTGCGCAGCATGGGCACCAGAATCTGCTCGGCGTTGCGCTGCGTCTGGGCCAGGATGCCGGCCTGCAGGGCGGCGGTGCGCACCTGCTTCTCGGCGTATTTGTAGCCTTGGTCCACGAGGTCGGCATCCTGAAAAAAGCCGTTTTCGGTGCTGAACACGCGGCTTTGGTCGTGCCGCACCTGGAAGGAGCACAGCTCGGGCGCGGGCAGCGTCACGCGCACGATGGAGTCGCCGTCGAAGGTCACATCTTGGGGGCGGATTTTGCGCAGGTCGAGGCAGCCCACGGCCTCGCCGCCCACCACGAGGGCCACTTTGGCATCGGGCAGCAGCGGGTAGCGGCTGGCCCGGCGGTACTCCACAATGTCCTTGAACTTGTAGCGCACCAGCTCCAGCTTGCCCAGCGCCTCAATCTGCGTCAGCACGGTGTTGTGCGTCACGGTTACTTTGGGCTCAGCGTTGAGTGGGTTGAGGTCGGACAGCGTGGGGCCGATTTTGCGCCATAGAAACCACCCGAGGGCGAGCAGAAACAACAGCGGCAGCAGGCGGCGAACGAGGCGGGCAAGGGTCATAGGCAGGGAATACGTAAGCTGGAGCGTGAGGTGGTAAAGGGACGGAAAGAACGTCATGCCGGTCGCCGGTCATGCAGAGCGCAGCGAAGCATGACGGACGAA
The DNA here is from genome assembly GCF_054778495.1 of Hymenobacter agri. Classification (NCBI taxonomy): domain Bacteria; kingdom Pseudomonadati; phylum Bacteroidota; class Cytophagia; order Cytophagales; family Hymenobacteraceae; genus Hymenobacter; species Hymenobacter agri. The sequence goes on along the minus strand of NZ_BAAGZM010000248.1, from coordinate 400 downwards.
TCATAATAGAAAAAACTGCCTCCCCCACCCCCGCCGCCCTAGCTTTGCGGCTGCATGCGCCTTCCCTCTCCTATTCACTCCCTGACCCGGAAAATCTGGCCCCACCACCGGGCGCTGCTGGCGGGGCTGTGGGTGCTGGTGCAGCTGGTTTTCTGGCGCAAGTTCGGCGGGCCGCACTTCGTGAACGACAGCGCCCGCTACCTCGAATACGCCAAGGGCATTGCCGAGCGCGGCTACTTCGAGCCGGGCCACAACCTGCGCTACGTGCTCTACCCGCTGTTCCAGAGCCTGTGGCTACGGCTAGGGCTGGGCTGGCCGGGAATAGTGGCGGGCCAGATGGCCGTGTCGGCGCTGGCCACGCGGGCCATCTATCGGGGCACGCGCCGGCTGGCCCACGGCT
>NZ_BAAGZM010000247.1:0-5945 GCF_054778495.1 Hymenobacter agri | reverse complement strand
CCGGGGCCGCGCTGGGCAGCGTCAGCGTGAGGCGGTCGGTGGCGGGGTTGGGAAACACCAGCAGGCCCGGCAAAGCATTGGCCGCCAGCGTGGCCGTGGTCGGGTTGAAGGCGGTGATGCTGCTGGTAGTACCGCCCGGCGTGGTCACCGAAATCAGGCCGCTCACGGTGCCCGCGGGCACTACAAACGTGAGGGTGGTGGCATTCACAACCGTGAAATTGGTGATGGTGACCGAGCCCACGCGCACCGTAGCCGCGCCGGTTAGGTTGGTACCCGTCACGGTTACGGTAGTGCCGGCCCCGCCCGCGGTGGGCGTGAAGCTGGTGATGGTGGGCGGCGGCGTTACTACTGCTGCTACGGTGCCGGTCACGGCCACGTTCACGGTGGTAACGCCAGCACTGGCAAAGGTCACGTTACCGGCAAACGACCCGGCCGTGGTTCCCGTCAGGCGCACGTACACGGGCGTGGCAGCGGCAGTACCTCCCGTCTGCGTCACGGTCACCGATGTGCCGAAACCGCTCGTGGGATTCAGCGATATCTCGTAGCCGGCCGGGGCCGTTGCCACCACACCGGCCGTAAGGCCGCTGCCACTCACCGTCAGCGTTTGGCTGGCCGAGGGGGCACCCACGGTGGTGGTGAAGGCCACTAAGGTGCCCGGCGTCACGGTAATGGCCGTGGTGCTGGCGTTGCCGCAGGTGCTGGTGTTCAGCGGGGCGTCGGTGGTGGTGAGGGATACGGCCGTGGTGCCGCCGGTGGGGTTCACGGTATTGGCGCCGCTGGGCCACAGGCCGTCGGCATCAGCAGCGCAGCCCACCACGGAGCCATCCACCACCGAGCGCTGCTCCAAGCGGCGTACGCCGGAGGTCAGCACATTCGGAATCTGGGTATTCCAGTCGCCGGCGTTGGTGGTGTAGTAGGCGGGCGTGCCCGTGAGGGCCGAGCCGGTGGGCGCAACGGCTTCCACCACCGTCAGGCCCAGGGGGCGGCCGGTGCCGGCCTGGTTGTCATACACGGCCACCAGGTTTTTGGGCGTGGCCGACGAGCTGCCCCGCAGGCCGGTGGCGTCGGTGGCCGTGGTGCCGGTGCCCAGGGCCAGCACCGTCAGGGTCTGGTCGAGGGCCAAACGCTTCTCTACGGTGCCCGGCGTGGCATCGGTGGCCAGCGTAATGGTCATATACAGCGTGTTGCCGGCCGTGAAGCGCGCATTACCCGTGTTCACGTAGCCAAACCAGCCGGTGTAGGAGCCGGAAGTGTTGGTGGTGAAGGTGGCGTAGCCCCCGGCCACGCTCAGGCTGGCCGAGCTGGTGTAAGCGTAGGTGGTGGCGGCCGGCGTGCTTCCCGGCGTAATGAGCAAGGGGTTGCCGGCCCCAGACACCGCACTATTCAGGTCGGTGCTGATGGCCGCCTGCGTGTAGTAGCGGTACAGGGTATTGGCCGTGAGGCCGCTCACCGTGGCCCGGTACATCACGGGCAGGCGGGTGGCGGTGCCGCTGCTGGCGTACTGCGGCACCAGCACGGCAGTGAAGCCCGATTGGGTAAGGTTCTGGGCGTGCCCGAGCAGGGGCAGCAGCAACAGCAAAGCCAGCAGCCGCTGGCCCCAAGATGCGAAAAAGTGATTCATAGCAAGTCGTTGACGACAAATGAAAATGGAAATAAGTAACAACCCGGGCGCCCATTCACTCCCAACAAACGCCAGCCCCTGGCGCCGCCAAAGGTACCTGCGCCCCGGGCGTGGGGAGTTACGGCAATGCGGCCGTAGTGTTTTGAAAAAACGAAGCGGGCCGGCCCTTTCGAGGCCGGCCCGCAGGCACTTAGGCTAAATCGAATTAGCCAGTAACGCGCAGCGTGCTACCGGTTTGCACCACGGTATACTGTTTAAGGGCCCGCGGCGACGGCCCGCTCAGCACGGTCCCGCCCACGTCGAAAATCGCGCTGTGATTGGGACAGATGAAACGGTTCTGGCCTTGGGCGAAGTACACGCTGGTGCCTTCGTGCGGGCAGGGCGCCTGCAGGGCCACGTAGCCGCCGGCGGCAGTTTTGGCCACTATCACGTCGCGCGTCGAGTTGTAGATGTAGCCCACGGCCGCGTTGTTGAGCGGGGCGCTGCTGCTGGCCGTCAGGTCGACGGTGAAATCGACGCCGGAGGCCCCGGCCACCCCGGTCGAGGGGTCGTTGGCTTTGCTGCCGCAGCCGCCCAGGCAGGCCGTAGCAAACAGCGCCGTGGCCCCAAAGCCGAAGAGCTGCAGAAATTCTTTGCGGTTCATTTCAGAGGAAGTGGCCATAATGCTGACTAAATGAGATGATGCGTAAATAACGGGCAATGACGCGGTGATAACGGTGAATTTTCGCAAAAAATGCGGCGCCCGGCCGCTGGCCCGACCAGTGCGGCGGCCACGTCTGCCAATGGCCTGCCCGCTTCGGCCATCGCCGCCGGGCGAGGTGCCGGGCCCCACCACCAGACAGCCGCGGCCGGCCACCGTTTAATCAGCCCTGACCGCTCTCGGCTATTCCCACAGGGGGTAGTGCTCCAGATGCACCTCCTGCTCGAAGAATATGCGCGTGCTTTCCTCGAACGAACGGGTGAAATCGGACACGTAGAAATGGTGGGCCGGCGGCACGGCGGTGGCCGGCGCCAGCAGGCCGTGGGCAGCCAGGTAGTCCTCGGCGGCGGCGGCCACCACGTCGGAAGCGTCGAGCACATCGACGCGGCCGGCGTAGTAGCGCGCAATCTGCGCCTTGATGAGCGGGTAGTGGGTGCAGGCTAGCACCAGGGCTTCAATGTCTGCCAGCTCGGCTTGGCCCAGGTAGGCGGCAATGATGTCGTCGGAAATCGAGTTTTTGAAGAAGCCTTCCTCAATCATGGGCACCAGCAGCGGGGTGGCCAGCGAGTGCAGGTCCACACCCGCATCGAGGTCGTCAACCTTCTTTTTGTACACGTTGGAATTGACGGTCTGCTTCGTGCCGATGAGGCCCACGCGCCGGCCGGCGTAGGCGCGGCCCAGATGCGCCACAATGGGGTCAATCACGCTCAACACCCGTGCCTTACTGCCCACGTACTCGCGCACCAGCTCGTAGGCGGCGGCCGAGGCCGAGTTGCAAGCAATGATAATCAGCTTGCAGCGCTGGCGCAGCAGCAGGTCGCAAATCTTCACGGAATAGGCCTGAATGGCGGCGGCGCTTTTGTCGCCGTAGGGCAGGTGGGCCGTGTCGCCGAAATACACGAGGCGCTCGTGGGGCAGGCGCCGGGCCACCGCCCGGGCTACGGTGAGCCCGCCAATACCGGAGTCGAACAGGCCAATGGGCCGGGCGGCAAGGGCGGCGGCCGTTTCGGCGGCGGCGGGGGCGGCGGGAGTCGTCATAGGGGCGCAAAGGTAGCCGAGTTGGCAGTGAACAGTTTTCAATGAACAGTACGCGTTGCTAACTATCCACTGTTCACTGAAAACTGTTCACTGCTCATTATATTTCCGGCCTCTCACCACCACCCTGCCCCGATGAGCAGCCCTATTCTCGCCGAAATCGACCAGGCCCTGGCCGCCCACGATGCCCGCCTGGGCCGGCCCATGGCCATTTACCTGGGCGAGCGCAAGCTCACCCAACTCACCCTCGATGCCGCCCGCGCCGCCCTGCCCGACCTGAGCACCGACGCCGGCCGCCCCCGCAGCTACCGCAACCTCGAGCTGCTGCGCGACGAAGTGAACCTCGACGCCGTGCGGGTGATATAGTTGGTGCGGTGTGAAATGGTGAGGTGGTGAGCTCGATGTTCTTACTGCGCTGTTTGCGCGAATAGAACATCGAATTCACCACCTCACCATTTCACTAGCTCACCACCAGCAGCGGCGCCAGCGAGGCCCACACGGTGCGGGCCACGATGCGGTGCCCGGCGGCGGTGGGGTGAATGCCGTCGGCCTGGTTCAGGTCGGGGTGGCCGCCCACGCCTTTGAGCAGGAAAGGAATGAGGACGAGGTGGTTTTTGGCCGCGATTTCCTGGAATACGGCCTTAAAGTCGGTGGCGTAGGCCTGGCCCATGTTGGGCGGAATCTGCATGCCGGCCAGCACAATCTGCGCGTCCGGGCTGCGGCGGCGCACCGTGTCAATAATGCCCTGCAGGTTTTGGCGGGTGGCGCTCAGGGGCAGGCCGCGCAGGCCGTCGTTGGCTCCCAGCTCCAGCACGAAAATATCGACGGGCTGGCGCAGAATCCAGCCCACGCGGCTGCGGCCGCCGGCGGTGGTTTCGCCGCTCAGGCCGGCGTTTATTACTTCGTAGGGCAGCTTAAGAGAGTCTATTTTCTGGCCGATGAGGCCCGCGAAAGCCTGTTCGGGCTCCACGCCCAGCCCGGCGGTGAGGCTGTTGCCGAAGAACAGCAGGCGCTTTTTGGCGGTGGCGGGCGGCGTGGCGGCAGTAGCGGCCGGGGCAGTAGTAGCAGTTTTTTCGGCCGGAGCGCCGGAGTTGCAGGCGGTGAGAGCCAAGCCAAGCAGGGCGGCGAGGGGCAGCAGGAAGCGTTTCATGAGGGACGTTTGGTGCAGAAAACGAATAACCGGAAAACATGCCGGCCGTTTCTGCGTCTTGGATGGTAACGAATGGGCGGCGGCGCGGTTGTTTCGGCGGATGGGAACAGTGCCGAAAGTACGCCTCTGTCATCCTGAGCGCAGCGAAGGACCTTCTCACGCCTGAACGGTTTGCAGTAAAATCAATCGGCGCTGACGTGAGAAGGTCCTTCGCTGCGCTCAGGATGACAGAAAATCCTTCACCGCTGCCGCCCGCCCGCTTACCCGCTCCCCCCCTGTCCAACCCGCATGTCCATCCTCCGCGTCGAAAACCTCACCAAAACCTATCCCAGCGCCGGCCAGCCGCTCACGGTGCTGCACGAAGTCAGCTTCGACCTCAAGGCCGGCGACACGTTTGCCATCGTGGGGCCGTCGGGCTCGGGCAAAACCACACTGCTGGGCCTGTGCGCCGGCCTCGACCGCGCCACCAAGGGCAGCGTGTGGGTCAATGGCATTCAGCTTGATAACCTGAGCGAAGACGAGCGCGCCGCCGTGCGCAACGAGCACGTGGGCTTCATCTTCCAGAATTTCCAGCTGCTGCCCACCCTCACGGCCCTCGAAAACGTGCTGGTGCCGCTGGAGCTGCGTGGCCAGCGTGGCGCCGAGAAAACCGCCCTCGAATTGCTCGACCGGGTGGGCCTGGCTGCCCGCGCCAACCATTACCCGGCCCAGCTCTCGGGTGGCGAGCAGCAGCGCGTGGTCCTGGCCCGTGCCTTCGCTAACCGCCCGGCGGTGCTCTTCGCCGATGAGCCCACCGGCAACCTCGACCCCGACACCAGCGAGCGGGTGGTGAACCTGCTGTTTGATTTAAATAAAGAAGCCGGCACCACGCTGGTGCTAGTGACGCACGACCTGGAACTGGCCGCCAAAACCCAGCGCACGCTGCGGCTGCGCGGCGGCCGGGTGGTGGAGGAAGTGCAGGCGTCAGTCAAATAAATTGAACGGTCATGCTGAGCGCAGTCGAAGCATCGCTACCGCAATGCTAAATAATTAGTGCTGCGGTAGAGATGCTTCGACTGCGCTCAGCATGACGGCTCTTGATATAGAAACAGCATATATAATGACAAATACTTCCTGGCTTTTCCGCATGGCCTGGCGCGACAGCCGCCGCAGCCGGGCGCGGCTGCTGCTGTTCATGGCCAGCATTGTACTGGGCATTGCGGCGCTGGTGGGCATCAATTCCTTCGGCGATAACCTGGCGCGCAGCGTGGCCGAGCAGGCCCGCGAGCTGCTCGGGGCCGACTTGGTGCTCACCGCTAATCACCCCTTCGATACCGCGCTGGAACCGACCCTGAACAAGCTTGGCACGGCCCGGCAGCAGGAAATGGCCTTTGCCTCGCTGGTGCAGTTCCGGCCCGGCCGGGGCGTGCGGCTGGCGCAGGTGCGGGCCCGCGAACGAT
>NZ_BAAGZM010000246.1:0-5991 GCF_054778495.1 Hymenobacter agri | reverse complement strand
CGCGTGTCGGGCCTAGTGGCGGAGCTGGAGCTGGCCCTGGACGACTACGGCAACGTGCGCGCCGACGAGCGCGCCTACCGCACTTCCCGTCCCAACGTGTTCGTGGCCGGCGACATGCGCCGCGGGCAGTCGCTGGTGGTTTGGGCCATCTCGGAAGGCCGCGAGGCGGCGCGGGAGGTCGATTTGTTCCTAACGGGTAAGACGGCCCTGCCGAGCAAAAATGCGGTGGGCATGTTCGCGTAGCCTTTTGTCATTACGAGCGCAACGAAGTGAAGCGCGGTAATCCTTCCTCTCTCAGCGACTAGCTAGATAATGTGACAAGCTTCGGTTTGCAAAAGAAAAAGCCCTGACACTTTTCAGTGTCAGGGCTTTTTCGTGGGCTTGCCTAATGGGTCTGGTATGGCTGCGAAGTCGGCCGAGGCAGGGGCAGGACTTGCCCCTGCCCGGACGTCTGGGCTGCCCGAACGATACCGTTTACCCACGGGCGGGGGCAAGCCCTGCCCCTACTCCACCGGCCTGCGAAACTGCCTGGGCAAGAGCGACAGGGCCGCTCAGAAGACGCTTTCACTGCCTTTTAGACCTATCTTAGAAGAACGGCCCAAGTCAAAATAATTCAACTCTGCACGCAGGCATACGCTTACCACACACGCACAAGACCTGATATAAAGCCTGCCAAATCCTCCGAATAGGCGCTTTTGCTTTCAAATCCGAACAACCGTTTCAACACAAGCTTATACACATCAGACGCAACAAATCGGAATATTTATAAACACCCACAACCAACTCATCAGCCAGAATCAGCGCACCCGCTACCTCTTCGTGAAGTCATTTCTCAGTCGTCGGGCAAGTTTTTTTTCCGACGGCCAAATAAAATTTCCCGGTCTTTTCATTCCAATTCCCACCCGCATTTACATGACAAACTTAGTCCCCCATACCACCAACCCCACGCGTAACGCCGGCCGGTGGCTGCTGTTGCTACTGCTACTGACAGGCCTCGGCACCCGCACCGCTTCGGCCCAAACCCTGGTCTGGGAAGAGAACTTCAACGGGACGACCATCGACCCCGATACGTGGACGTTCGACTTCGGCGATGGCTGCGAGCGCAACCTCTGCGGCTGGGGCAACCAGGAGCTGGAATACTACACCAGCCGCCCCGACAACGCCCGCATCGACAACGGCAACCTGCGCATTGAAGCGCGCCGCGAAAACTTTCAGGGCAAGAGCTTTACCTCGGCGCGCCTGAAAACGCTGGGCCGCATGCACTTCAAATACGGCACCCTGGAAGCCCGCATCAAGGTAACGAACCTGCAGAACGGACTGTGGCCGGCTTTCTGGATGCTGGGCGCGACCGGCCAGTGGCCCGCCAGCGGCGAAATCGACATGATGGAAATGGGCAGCGCGGCTTCCTACCCCAGCAACGTGAACAACTGGGCCGGCGCGGCCCTGCACTGGCAGCACAACGGCGCGCACGATTTCGTGAGCCAGCTGCACCAGAGCACCACCCCGCTCACCGATGCCTACCACGTGTACAAGCTGCAGTGGACGGCCACCGAAATCAAGGTATTCATTGATAACGTGCAGTATTTCAGCCAGAACATCACCGACCCTGACATGGAGGAGTTTCACCGGCCCGAGTTTGTGCTGCTGAACCTGGCCGTAGGCGGCGTGTACACGGGCAAGATGAACCCCGGCGACATCACGGCCCCGCTGCCATCGGCCATGCTGGTCGACTACCTGCGCCTCTACCAGAACCCCGGCGACGAGCTATATATCGGTAAAAACCATGCCTTTGCCGGCGACTACGGCGTGCTGTCGGACCGTCCCACCATCACCGATAAGCTGGCCTTCGACGGCACGGATGCCAACCTCTACTACTGGAACAACCTTACCAACATCACCACGCCCGCCCCGGTACCCTTCGAGGGCGCGAACGTGCTGGCCGTGCACGCCAACGCCGGCGACTGGTTCGGGATGGGCGTGGACAACGCGGTGAAAAACCTGGGCAACTTCGCCAATGGCTCGTTGAAGTTTCAGTTCAAGACGACCTATGCCGGGCAGTTTAAGGTGGGCGTGAAAAGCGGCCATGGCGAGAGCTGGGTGAATTTCCCGGCCGGCTCGACCCAGTACGGCCTGGTGCGCGACGGCAACTGGCACGAGATAACCATTCCGCTCAGCACCTTCAACCAGCCCAATATGGGCATGCACATCGACCTGGTGTCGATGAACGGCCTGTTTATGTTTGCCGGCGACCCGGCCACCGGCCCGGCCGACTTCTACTTCGACGACGTACGCTACACCGGCGGCGTGGCGGCCAACCCGCCCCCCACCGTGAGCCTGACAGCCCCAGCCCCGAACGCCATTGTCACGTTGCCCGCCAGCCTCACCCTCACCGCCACGGCGGCCGATGCCAACGGCACCGTGAGCAAAGTGGAATTCTATCAGGGCAGCACCAAGCTGGGCGAGGCCACCGCCGCACCCTACAGCTACACCTGGACCGGCGCGCCGGCCGGCGTTTACGTTCTCACGGCGAAAGCTACTGATGATGAAGGCGCCACCACCACGTCGAGCCCCGTGACGGTGTACGTGACGGCGGCCGGCAACACCGCCCCCACCGTGAGCCTGACCGCCCCCGCGGCTAACGCCAGCTTCCTCACGCCGGCCAGCATCACTCTCAGCGCCGATGCGACCGATGCCGGCGGCGGCATTTATAAGGTGGAGTTTTTCCAGGGCAGCACGCTGCTGGCCACCGACTTCACCGCGCCCTACAGCTACACCTGGGCTGGCGCGCCGGTGGGCAGCTACAGCATCACGGCCCGCGCCACTGATACCGGCGGCCTCAGCGCCACTTCGGCGGCCACCAGCATTGCCGTGGCCGACCCCATTGTGCCCACGGTCAGCATCACGGCCCCGGCCAGCGGCACCAGCCTGACGGCCCCGGCCAGCCTCACCATCACGGCCGACGCGGCCGACACCAACAGCCCCATTGCCAAGGTGGAATTCTTTGCGGGCAGCACTAAGCTGGGCGAAGACCTCACCGCACCTTATTCTTACGCCTGGGCCAACATCGGGCCGGGCGCGTACTCGCTCACGGCTAAGGCTACGGCCGTGGATGGTTACGCCACCACTTCGGCCGCCGTGGCCCTCACCGTGGCGGCCATTCCGTGCGTGAACACGGCCGCCAACGGTGAATACCGCTACGAGGTGTTCACCAGCGGCCCCGATGTTACTTATACCTTCCACCCATTGGGCGCGACGGCGGGCGGCAGCCTGGCCATCATTTTCATTCGGGAGGGCAGCATGGGGGCCTACCCCGGCTATACCATGGTGCGCAACGCGGCCGGCGACTTCACCTTCACCCGGCCCATTGCCAGCGGCGTGGTCACAAGCTTTTACTTCACGTATGAAGTAGGTGCGGGCGGCCCGCAGCACAACACCCAGAACGCGCCGCACAGCTACACCGTGGGCACGGTGTGCACCGGCGGCGGCCCCAACAACGCTCCGCCCACCGTGAGCCTGACTTCGCCCACGGCCACCTCGGCCTTCACGGCCCCGACTACCATCAACATCGCCGCCACCGCCGCCGATGCCGACGGCACCATCACCAAAGTGGAGTTCTACCAGGGCAGCACCAAGCTGGGTGAAGCCCTTACCGCGCCCTACACCTACGCCTGGACGGGCGTGGCCACCGGCACCTACATCCTCACGGCCGTGGCCACCGACAACAGCGGCACCACCACTACCTCGGCCCCGGTCACGGTGCAGGTGCGCAGCACCGACGGCTCCTGCGCCGTCACGGCCGAGTACAGCTACCGCGCCGTCACCGTCGGCCCCGACGTGACCTATACTTTCCACCCGCTGGGCGCGACGGCGGGCGGCAACCTGGCTATCATCTACCTGCGCGAAGGCAACGTGGGCGCCTACCCCGGCTATACCATGGTACGGAATGCCGCCGGCGACTTCACCTTCACCAAAGCCATTGCCAACGGCGTGGTAACGAGCGTGTACTTCACCTACCAGGTGGGCCCCAACGGTCCGCAGAGCAACTCGGCCGCCAACCCGCATACCTACATCGTGGGCACCAGCTGCGGCAGCGTGGCCACGGCTACTGCTACCGCCGCGGCGCTGGCCACGGGCACCCTGCACCCCAACCCGCTGGGCCAGGGCAGCGCCGTATTGTCGTTCAGCATGGCGCAACCCAGCGCCTACACCGTGGCCCTCTACGATATGAAAGGCGCCCGGATTAGCGTCCTGAGCAGCGGCCGAGCCGCCAGCGGCCAGCTAGTGTCGGTCGACATCGCGGCCGGGTCACTGGCCAACGGTATCTACCTGGTGAAAGTGAGCACCGACAACACCGTCCTCACCAAGCGCCTGGTCATTAGCCGCTAGAGTTACTAGAGATACTGATTGCAAAAAGCCCCGGCCGATTCTTCGGCTGGGGCTTTTTGGGTTTTGGTGGCCGGCGACGTGCGTTGCGGCTAGTCGCTGGTTGTCTGGGTCATCTCGGGAGGCCGTGAAGCAGGTAGATGTAATGGGCAAGACCACGCTGCCGAGCAAGAATGCAGTGGAACTGGTTGGGAGGAGCAGATTATGAATGTGCCTTTTCTCCCATCTCAACTAGCCTATTTTTAGCAGACTTGTGCCCCTGTTCCGCTGCTTTTTTAAACCAATATTCCGCTTGCTTGGCATTTTTAACAACTCCTTCACCATCACAGTAGCAGAGGCCAAGATTATACTGAGCATAACTGTCGCCATTTTCAGCTGCTATAGTGTAATAAGAAGCACTTTTTTTAAAGTTCTTCTTTACACCAACGCCTTCGTGAAGAAAGTATCCAACCAATCTACAGGATTCTATCTCACCAAGATTAGCAGCTTTTAAATACCAGCGGTAAGCCTGCTTTTTATCTTCTTGGAAATAGCGACCAATGTCATAATAGTATCCCAAGTTGAAGCACGCATTCTTATTGCCCTGTTTCGCCGCAAGCTCGAATAGCTTAACCGCTTGGGGTAAGTCCCTAGCTTCACCTTTGAGGTTGGCCAGTATTATTCCCAAATTCAGCTGCGCACTATCAAAGCCTTGTTTGGCTGACAATTCGTAATAATACCGGGCTTTATTCAAATTCTTTCTGCATCCATTTCCTTCTGCGTAAGCCAATCCTAATTGGTATTGGGCCCAACTATTATTTTGCTCTGCTGCGCACTTCAGCCAAATATTAGCACACTTACTATCTGTCTCCAGATAGTATTCGGCGAGAAGACAGTGAGATTCCATATCTCCACTTTTCGCAAGCTCATATACAGTTGCATTAGGCTTATTCATTGTTGTACTGCATCTCAGGTTGCCAGTACGCTAAATGTAAAGCAATTGGGTTGCTAACCCGCCCGCTCCTCGCCCACCACGGCGTACTGCGGGTCTTCCGCCACATTCACCTCAATCAGCGCTCCGGCGTTGCTGAGCAGCTGGCGGCAGTCGGGGCTGAGGTGGCGCAGGTGCAGGGTTTTGCCGGCGCGGTGGTAGCGCTCGGTGAGCTTGTGGAGGGCGTCGATGGCCGACATATCGGCCACGCGGCTTTCGCGGAAATCCACCACGACTTCGGCCGGGTCGCGGGCCACGTCGAATTTCTCGCCGAAGGCTTGCACCGAGCCGAAAAAGAGCGGGCCGTAGATTTCGTAGTGCTTCACGCCGGCCGCGTCGAGGTGGTGGCGGGCACGGATGCGCTTGGCGTTTTCCCAGGCAAAAGCCAGGGCCGACACGATGACGCCCAATAGCACGGCCAGCGCCAGGTTCTGCGAAATGGCCGTCACGAGCGTCACGAGCAGCATCACCAGCACGTCGGTGCGGGGCATGCGGCGCAGGATGCGCAGGCTGGCCCACTCGAACGTGCCGATGACGACCATGAACATCACGCCCACCAGCGCGGCCAGCGGCAGCCGCTCAATCACGGGTGCGCCCACCACCACGAACAGGGCCAGCGCTACGGCCGCCACCACGCC
>NZ_BAAGZM010000245.1:0-5997 GCF_054778495.1 Hymenobacter agri | reverse complement strand
GCCTGCAGGGCGGGCAGCGGGCCGGGCCGCACACGCCGCCCTAAGTGCCGGCCCACAGGCGGCCCTGCGCATCCTGGAAGATGGCGTACACCATGGTCTGCGGCAGGCCGTTAGCTAAGGTGTAGTCGCGCAGGGCCAACGTCTGGGCGGCCGCGGCCAAGCGGCGCAAGCAACCCTACAAGCCCCGGCAGTGTCTTGAGGAAAGGTCGGACCATGGCAAAGCGGCGGGCCGGCAACGAGGCTCCTGCCAGCTGTTTCAAAAGACTTATGCCGTAGGTAAATGACTGCGCAGTATAGGAGCCCCGCAGTATGTGAAGCTTCCCGAATGGCACCTTTTTTCTAGCCGCCGACGTTGGGCGTGTCGTATCTTTGAACTTGCTTGCGCGAAAGCCAGCGCTTCCCACCCTATTCTATTCTTCTCTCCGTGGCCGAAATATCCTGTTCCTTTTGCAATAAAAGCAAGCGCGAAGTCGCCGTTATGATTTCGGGCATCAACGCCCACATCTGCGAGCAGTGCGTGGGCCAGGCCCAGCACATCCTCAACGAAGAGGCCAAAGCGCAGGAGGCCAGCAAGCAGCCCAAGTTCAACCTCATCAAGCCCCGCGCCATCAAGGAGCACCTCGACCAGTATGTGGTGGGCCAGGACGAAGCCAAGCGCGTGATGGCCGTGGCCGTGTACAATCACTACAAGCGCCTGATGCAGAAGCCGCAGGACGACGAGGTGCAGATTGAGAAGTCCAACATCATTATGGTGGGCGAAACCGGAACCGGCAAAACCTTCCTGGCGCGCATGCTGGCCAAAATCCTGCAGGTGCCCTTCTGCATCGCCGATGCCACCGTGCTGACGGAGGCCGGCTACGTGGGCGAAGACGTGGAAAGCATCCTCACCCGCCTGCTGCAAGCGGCCGACTACAATCTCGAAGCCGCCGAGCGCGGCATCGTGTACATCGACGAAATCGACAAGATTGCCCGCAAGAGCGACAACCCCAGCATCACGCGCGACGTGAGCGGCGAGGGCGTGCAGCAGGCTTTGCTGAAGCTGCTCGAAGGCACCAACATCAACGTGCCGCCCCAGGGCGGGCGCAAGCACCCCGAGCAAAAAATGATTTCGGTGAATACCGAAAACATCCTCTTCATCTGCGGCGGGGCGTTTTCGGGCATCGACCGCATCATCAAGAGCCGCCTGAATACCAAGCCCATGGGCTTCGCCAAAACCAACCTGGAGGAGCAGGTCGACACCACCAATTTCCTGCGCTATGTGTCGGCCCAGGACATCAAGAGCTTCGGCCTCATTCCCGAGCTCATCGGCCGCCTGCCCGTGCTCACCCACCTCAACCCACTGGACAAGAGCACCCTGCGCATGATTCTGACCGAGCCCAAAAACTCGCTTGTGCGCCAGTACAAGCGCCTGTTCGGCATGGAAAACATTGAGCTGACCTTCACTGAGGATGCGCTCGAGTACATCGTGGAGAAAGCCGATGAGTACCGCCTTGGTGCGCGCGGCCTGCGCTCCATCTGCGAGAGCATCATGACCGACGCCATGTTCGAAATGCCTTCGGACCAAGACACCGACGCCCTGCAAATCAACCTGAGCTACTGCCGCAGCAAGTTCGAGAAGTCGCCGTTGCGCCACATGCGGGCGGCGTAAATTCTGGTATTTTCCGGTATTGGGGAAGTTCGGTTTCGGCCGGGCTTCCCCTTTTCTATGGTTCTTTCGCTACTTTGTGCGGCATGGGCTTCTTCTCGTTTCTAGCTCGCCGACGTTTTTACACGGGAGATGCTTTTTTTGGCCCACTGCTACGCGAAGAGTTCGATGCGCGCACCGGGCACGCTTGGTTCGTGGCCGAATCGGTACTTTTTACGCCTACCGGCCGACGCATTGTCTGCGCCCTCGACGCCCCGGCAACTGGCCCCACGGAAACCCAGCGGGAATTCTTTCGATGCCTGGAGCGCAGGTATGACAGCTTAGTCAGCCAACTTATTCTGGTATTTGAGCAAACCTTGCAATACCATGTTCCGCAGTTTCGCATCCGCGATTTTGCCACTGAGTTTCAGCTTGAGGAAATATCCCTCCCCCATATTCCCGCCGCACACTCCGGGCCCGTGCACTGGGAATGGTCGTTCAGCACCGTTCACGACCGCACTCATACGTTCACGGTGTACATGCACGGTGACATTCCTGACCCAACGGTGGTAATGGACGGATAAAAAAAGGCCCGCCAAACTGGCGGGCCTTTTTCTTACCAAGCCGGAAAATTTCCGGCCGGGCGTAGTTATTGCACCACTACGCGCTGCACGCTCGGAGCGCGGCCGGCGGCCTGCACGGTGAGCAGGTAGGTGCCGGCGGCCAAGCCGCTCATGGGCAGCTCGGTGGCAGTGCCGCTGAAAGTGCGGGTGGCTACAACTTGGCCGAGCACAGTGCGCAGCGTTACCTGAGCCGAGGCGGCGGTGGCGGCCAGCTTCAGGTTCAGCGTGCCCTGGCCCGCTACGGGGTTGGGATATACGCTGAACTCGCTCTGCTGGGCCTGGGCCGTGGCGGTAGTCGTGGTCACGGTGAAGGCCGAACCATTGCTCGGAATACCCGTGGCCGTGGTAACTACCACGTTGCCGGTGGAAGCACCGGTGGGCACCGTGAAGGTGATGGTGGTACCGTTCACAACCGTGAAATTGGTAACCGCCATACCGTTAACGGTAGCGGCCGTGGCGCCGGTGAAGTTGCTGCCCGTTACGGTAACGGTAGTACCAACCGGGCCGCTCGTGGGGCTCAGGCTGCTGATAGCCGGGGCGGCGGGCGCCGTGGCGCAGGTAAGCCCGAGGTTGAAGTTGCCCAGTTCAGTCGCGTCGTAGCCGTTCACGAAGATGTAGTAGGTAACGCCGTACTGCGTGTTGAACGTGAGCGACGAATAGGTTACCTGGCCGGTAATGGCATCGTCGTTGCTGCCCACGCAGGTGTAGCTGCCGCAGCTGCCCGTGTACACAAACAGTTTGGTGTCGAAGTTGGTCAGCGCGCCCTGGGTCGAGGCCGTGATGCTGGCGCCGGTGCCCACTACCGTATAGAACACGCCACCCGGTCCTACGGACAGACCGCTGCAGCTGCCGGTGGGGTCGCCGGTAGCCGTAGCGCCCAGGTTCGAGCCGGTCACGCTCTGACCGCAGGTCAGGGCCGTGGCGTTGGCGCACCGGTCATTGGCCGGCGGAATCAGGAAGGGCGTGCTCGACGAGCCGCTGCCCACGGGCGAGGTAATGGTGATGGGGCCCGAGGTAGCACCGGCCGGTACGTTCACCACAATCTGGTTGGCCGATACGACAATGAAGCCCGGGGCCACCGTGCCGTTGAAGGTCACCTGCGTAGCGTTGATGAAGTAGCTGCCGTTGATAACCACCTGCGTGCCGGCCGCACCGCTGGTGGGCGAGAACGACGTGATAACCGGCGTTTGCACGGTAAATCGGCCAGTCGATACAGCAATACCATTAGGCGTCACCACGGTAACCAGACCGGTGCTGGCTCCGTTGGGCACCGTTACGGTAATCTGGGCAGCCGATACGACGGTGAACGTCGTGGCCGCCACGCCATTGAAGAATACCTGCGTAGCGCCGGTAAAGTTGCTGCCGTTAATCGTCACGACCGTGCCGGGCACGCCGGAAGTAGGCGTGAACGAGGTGATGGCCGGACCCGCCGGAATGGTGAAGCTGGTGGCCGAGGTGCCGGTGCCCAGCGGTGTGGTCACGGCAATGGGGCCGGTTACGGCCCCAATGGGCACCGTCACGGTAATCTGCGTGGGTGAGTTGATGGAGTACACCGGCGCACTGATGCCGCCGAAGGTTACCCGCGTAGCCGCCGTGAAGTCGGTGCCGGTGATAACGACTGTGCTGCCCACCGCGCCCGAAGTGGGCGTGAAGCTGGTGATGGTGGGCGGGGTGCCTACCAGGAACGGCGTAGCCGCCACGGCCGTACCGTTGGGGGTCGTTACGCTGATGAGGCCGCTGGTAGCCCCGGCGGGAACGGCCAGCGTAATCTGCGTGGCCGATACAACCGTGAACGTAGCCGCCGTGCCGTTGAGGCTCACAGCCGTAGCGCCCGTGAAGTTGGTACCCGTGAGGGTAACCGTGGTGCCTACCGGCCCGCTGGCGGGCGTGAAGCTGGTGATGGTAGCGCCGGGGCCGGGTGCCACAGCAAAGTTGGCATCCGAAATATCGAAGAAGTAGTTATCCGCGGCTTCCACCATTACGCGGGCCTGCGAGGTCGTCACGTTGGGCACGGTTACCGAAGTGCTGCCGTTGTTGGGCACATTCGCAGCCAGCACCACGGGGTACGTCAGGCCGCCATCAAGGCTCAGGCGCAGGTTAACGGTGGCGCAGCTCACGGGAGCCACGTCGGTGCCAGCCACGTTCCAGGTCACGGTTTGGGTGGTGCCGCCGGTCCAGCTCACGGCCGCATTGGGGGCCGTCAGCACGAAGGGGCCGGCGGTGCTGGTCACGTTCAGGTCAACGAAGGAGCTGTAGTCGACACCGCCGATTACGCCCACCGGGCTGCTGTGCTGGTCGCGGGCCGTGCAACGGAACTTGAGGGTACGCGTCACGGTTGGCAGACGCTCGCCGAGTACGGTGGTATTGTTCACCAGGTCGGTGAGGCGGGGGAAATAGCGGGTACCGCTCAGCAAGGGCACAAACGAGCGGAACAGGGGGACGGTCTGGCCGGCCACCTGTGCGTCGTTCGGCGCCTGCGTCGGGCCGAGGTCCATTTCTTCCCACATGTAGGTCAGCGGGTCGTTTTCCGCGTCGGTGGCCGTGGCCGTCAGCTTAAAGGGCGTGCTGATGGGCAGGGTTTTGCCACTGGCCGGAGCCGTTACCACGGGGGCCGTGTTGGTAGTGGTTGCGGTGGTGCCGCAGGTGTTGGCGCTAATGAAAGCCCGCATCTCCTGGTAGTTGCCCGTGTGGAAGATGGCATCGGAGTGCGGCTGCAAATCGTTGGCCGTGCCGCAGATGCCCGCGTAGGCCATAATGGTCGAGCCCGAGCCCGGCTCCCAGGCCGTAGTGGCGCGGCGGTTACCGCCGGCGCAGGCGCCCGCGTTGCCGTTGAAGGGGTGGCTACCCGAGAACTGGTGCCCCATCTCGTGGGCTACGTAGTCGATATCGAAGGCATCGCCCACCGGGTTGGGCAGGCCCGTTACGCCCTGCGCCTTACGGGCGCTGTTGCACACGCTGGCGTAGCTGGCCACGCCACCGCCACCCGTGCTCACCACGTGGCCAATGTCGTAATTGGCCGCGCCAATGATGCGGTCGATGTTCGACTGGTTCTGGCCCAGCAGCGAGTTGTTGGTGTTGCTGTCGTCGAATACCGGCGAAGGCTGGGTGCCAATGCCGCTCAGAAAGGTCAGTTGGTCGTTGTTGGCTATCAGCACCAAGCGCACGGCCAGCTCTTTTTCATACACGCCCACCACCCGGTTCACAGTCGTCACCTTGGCAGCCATCACGCCGATGGCCGTGTTTCCCTTGGTCAGTGCGTATTCGGGGGTGTTGGCCAGGGCCAGGCGGTAGGTGCGCAGCTGCGAGCCAGTGGCCAGGGCCTTGCCCGAAGCCGTGGCGGCCGCTACCCGGCGCTGGCTTTCCTTCATTTCATCGGCCGTCGGCACAAACAAACAGGCTGGCGTAGCCCCGGCGGCGGCGCGGTTCATATCCTGCCGGAAGAAGCCGAGGTAATGCCGCGTGTCCGTCCGGGTGGCGGGGTCGATGTAGTACGAGTTGCTGCCCGCCGCCAGCACCTGGGCGTGGAAGCCGCGGGGCGTTAGGTCGAGGCGCAACAAGGCAGACGGGTCGTCGAGCCCCACGCCGGCATACGTTTTAATGGTCGGAAACTTCCGCGCCAGCTCCGGCTCCATCACCGAAGTTTCGCGCACGGCAAAGCGGGCTATGCTGCCATCAGGCCGGGGCAGGGCCAGTTCCAGCGCGGCGCCGCCACTGCCTTCGAAGGGTGCCGTGGCCAGGGCCGCCCGCAAA
>NZ_BAAGZM010000244.1:0-6008 GCF_054778495.1 Hymenobacter agri | reverse complement strand
ACGGTGCAGCTGCCCGAACCAGGCGCGGCTGGCGGCGGCGTCGCGCTGCTTAATGCCGGCCACCACGGCGCTGTCCTTGTAGGGCGCGCTCTGGGCCACGTATTTCGGGAATTGCTGCAGGGCCTCGGCGCTCAGCCAGGCTTCGGCGGGCGAGCCACCCACGGCCACTTTTATCAGGCCCACGGGCACCTGGTAGCGGGCGTTGATTTCCTTGGCGAAGAAGTAGCCCACGGCCGTGAAGTTGAGCACGGTTTCGGGCGTGGCGGCCACCCAGCGGCCGCCGGTCACATCGGCCCGGGGGCCGTTGAAGTCGTAGCGCATCGGCACGTCGAACTGCCGGATGCGGGGGTTGCTGGCGCTGGCCACTTCCTGCGGGTACTTGTCGCGCACGCGGCGCATGGGCAGCTCCATGTTCGACTGCCCGGCGCAGAACCACACGTCGCCCACCAGCACGTCCTTGAGCTCAAGGGAATTGCTGGCCTTGATGGCGAGCGTGTAGGGGCCGCCGGCTTTCATGGCCGGCAGCGTCACGCGCCACTGCCCGTCGGGGCCGGTGGTGGCGCGGTAGGTTTTGTTCTGAAAACTCACGGCCACAGCCTCTCCTACCCCACCCCAGCCCCAGATGCGCACCGGCTGGTCGCGCTGCAACACCATGCCGTCGCTCACCAGCTTCGGCAGGCGCACGGTGGCGGCGGCCTCACGGGCGGCGGGCAGGCTCAGCAGCAGGCAAAGGGTAAAATTATTGGTTTTCATGTTGTTAGGCAGAATTCGGGCAGAAGAAAGGGCCGTTGTAGTACCCCTTCATAAATAAGGCCCGATTTCAGCGTGAAATCGGGCCTTATTTCGGGGTTCAAAACCGGGCTTAGTTGTAGCCGTTGTTCTGGGTGATTTTGCCGGCCGAGCGGTCAATCTCGCTCTGCGGAATGGGGCGCAGCACGTGGTAGGGCTGAATGTTGAGGGCGGCGTTGGAGCCGTAGCCATCGGTGGCGTTGGGAATGGGCGTCGACTTCGAGCTCACGAAGGCCGGCACGTACTGTTTCACGCGGTCGACGAGCGTGTTGGTGCGCACTAGGTCGAACCAGCGCGTGAACTCGCCGCACAGCTCGCGGGTGCGCTCTTCCAGGATGAAGGTGAGCGTGACCTGCGAGGCGGTGATTTCCATCTGGGCGGTTTTGCCGGGGGCGGCGGCGCGGCGGCGCAGCACGTTGATGAAGTCGCGGGCCTTGGGCAGGTTGCCCAGGTACATCTCGGCCTCGGCGGCAATGAGGTAGGTTTCGGCCAGGCGGAACAGAATCACGGGCCGGTCGGCGCTGATGTTGGTGCCCGAGCGGGTAGCGTCGTCGAACTTGTTGATGTAGGGCGAGTACATCGTGGAATAGGTGCTGGGCGTGCCAATCACGAAGCGGCCACCGGGCCGGTTGGTGATGCGGGTGCGCTCGGCGGTGGTCAGCTCGCGGCCGGCGTACCAGGCGGCCGTGTCGCCTGTCACGGCGCGCGGGTTGAAGGCCGCGCCGTTGTTATTGCCGGGCGAGTTCACGCGCCACAGCGTGGTAAACCACTTGGCGTAGCGGGTGTCGGTGGTGCGCCACTGCGTTTCGGCGGTTTCCACGCTCGGCAGGATGTAGGAGTTCAGCAGGTAAGGCGTCGAGACGAGGCGGCCGAAGGGGCGGCCCAGGTCGGTGCTGCGTATCATATTGGGCAGCAGGTCGTAGCGGCCGCGAAACAGGAAGTTGGTCTGGTTCTGGCCGGCGGCGCCGGCGCCATTGTCGGACAGGCCGGTGAAGGTGGGGTCGGTGTTGAACTGCACGTTCATCAGCACCTCCTTGTCGTTCTCCTTGCCTTCTTTGAAGATGTCGCCGGGGTCGGCCTCAAGGGCGCGGCCGTACTTGGTGCCGGGCGCCGTGCCCGTGCCGGTGCCCGAGGGGTTCGAGTCGGCAATGAGCTCTTCGGCGTACTGGGCGGCCTTGGCGTAGTCGTCGGTCTGGCGGGCCGTGGAAGTGGCGCGGGTCAGGTACACTTTGGCCAGCAGGTGCAGGGCCGTGGCCCGCGTCACGCGGCCGGGCTGGGCGGCGGTATTGGCAATGCCGGGCGTGGTGCTGGTGCCCAAGGCATCGGTCAGGTCGCCGATGATGGCCCGGTACACGTCGGCCAGCGGGGCGCGCACCACGTCCTTGGTGGGCGCATCCACAAACTTGAGCATCAGCGGCACGTCGCCGTAGGCCCGCACCAGCATGAAGTAGTAATAGGCCCGCAGCACCTTGGCCTCGCCCGAAATCTGGGCAGCCTGGGTGGCCGAGAGGCTCGACACGGTGGGCGCGTACTGAATCACGCCGTTGGCCCCGTTGATGAAGCGGTAGAACGTGCCCCACATGTTGGTGGCCGTGCCGTTGTTGGCGTTCATCTGGCCCCGGTTGTAGTCCTCGAAGCCGTCGCTGCCCGAAAAGCCGCGCATAAACTCGTCGGTGCCCTGCGACATAAAGTTGGAGCCGCCCTGGTCGCAGTGCACGTTACGCAGGCCCGAGTAGGCGCCCGTGAGGCCCACCTGCAGCCCTTCGGCCGTGCCCAGGAAACCCGGCACCAGAATCGAGCGGGGGTCTTCGTCGAGAATGTCCTTGCTGCAGCCGCTGGCCGCCACAATCAGGGCCAGGGCAACCGAGCTGGTTAGAAAAAACCGTTTCATATGAATGAGGAACGCCGTGCGGCGTCGGGAAAGTTGGTGGGAATTAGAAGCTCAGGTTCACGCCCGCAATGAAGGAGCGGTACACGGGGTAGTTGGTGCCGTAGTCGAACGCCAGGCCGCCCTCGTTGCCGTTGGGGTTGCCGTTGAAGCGCGTCGAGTACGAGAGGGCATCCGGGTCGATGGCTTTGTTCTTCCGGAAGTAGTCTTCCTTGGCCCAGATGAGCGGGTTCTGCACCTGCACGTAAACGCGGGCCGAGCCCATGAGGGCGCGCTTGGCCCAGGCAGCCGGCAGGGTGTAGCCCAGGTCGATGCTGCGCACTTTGATGAAGGTGCCGCTCAGGTAGGCCAGCGAGCGCGAGTTCAGCACGTAGTCGCCGTAGTAGGCGTAGTTGGGCTGCGGGAAGCGGTTGTCGGGGGTTTCGGGGGTCCAGTACGGCAGGTTTACCTGGTTGCGGCGGCCGCTGAAGGTGGTGTAGTAGTTGGTGGGTACCAGCAGCGGGTCGACCACGGTCGCGCCCACCCGGGTCAGGGCCACGGCGGTCAGGTCGAAGCCCTTGAAGCGGAAGCGCTGCGTCATGCCGGCCTCGAACTTGGGCTGGCGCGAGCCGATGAACTGGCGGTCGGCGCCGTCCACGGTGCCGCTGTTGTTCAGGTCTTCGATGCGCACCTGGCCCACCTTGGTGCCGGCCTTGGCGGCGGCGGCAATGTCGGCGGGCGTGTTCTGGTAGATGCCGGCGTACTTGTAGTCGTAGAAGGTGTAGAGCGGCTGGCCGATGAAGCGCTGGTTGGCGATGTCGCTGCGCTGGTTGCCGTTTTCGTCGGTACCCAGGCCCAGGTCGAGTACCTTCTCGCGGTTCAGGGTGAAGTTCCAGTCGGTGCTCCACTCAAAGCCGCTGGCCGTGCGCACGTTCACCGTGGTCAGGCTCACTTCGAGGCCGCGGTTCTGGGTTTTGCCAATGTTGCGGGTGAAGGAGTTGTAGCCGGTGGCGGTGGGCAGGGCGTCGGGCAGCAGCAGGTCGCTGGTGCGCTGCTGGTACACCTCTACCGAGCCGACCACGCGGTTGTCGAAGAAGCCGAAATCGAGACCGAAGTTGGTGGTAGTGGTGTATTCCCAGCCCAGGTTGGGGTTCGGAATGGTGGAGGGCACGGCGCCCACGGCCCCGGTGGCGCCGAAGTTGTAGTAGCCGCCGCCCAGGGCGGTGCTCAGGGCGCCCAGCGTTTGGTAGGGGTTTACGGCGGTGCTGCCGGTGCGGCCCCAGCCGGCGCGCAGCTTCAGGTTGCTCACCCAGGTCTGGTCGCGCAGGAAGGCTTCGTTGGCCACGTTCCAGGCCAGCGCGGCCGAGGGGAAGGCCTTGTACTTGTTGCCCGGGGCGAGGCGCGACGAGCCGTCGACGCGCACCGTGGCCGTGGCCGAGTAGCGGTTGTCAAAGGCATAGTTCAGGCGGCCCATGTACGACACAATGTCCCAGCGGCTGGCAGTGCTGCTCGGGGCCGTGGGCGTGCCGGCGCCCAGGTTGTCGGCCAGTTGGTAGTTGGTGGGCAGGTTCTGCGAGCCGGCCCCGAAGCCGTCGGAGCGGAACTCCTGCCAGCTGTAGAGGCCGGTGAAGTTCAGGTCGTGCTTGCCGAAGGTGCGGTTGTAGGTCAGCACGTTTTCGGCCAGCAGGTTGAAGGCGAGGCTGTTGTTGCGGGTAGCTAGGCTGGGGTTGGTGCCGCGGGCGGCGGTGTTGGCGGCGAAGTACGATTCGTCGTTCTGCACGCGGCCGTCTAGGCCCAGGTTCAGGCGGTAGTCCAGCCCTTTCAGGATGTTCACCTGCCCGTAGAGGCTGTTGAAAGTGCGCAGGCGGCGGCGGCGCTCGAGGTGGGCGTCGGTGGTGTAGTTGGTCAGCGCGTTCGACTGCGCGTTGTCGGTGTTGGGGTAGAGAATGGGCACGCCGTTGGCATCGTAGGGCGAAGCCAGCGGGCTGGCCGTGAGGATGCTATAGGCAATGTTCAGGTTGGGGTCGTTCTGCTGCGTGTAGGAGTTGAGGGTGTTGAAGCCCACCTTCACGCGCTTGCCCACCTGCTGGTCGAGGGTGCCGCGCAGCGAGTAGCGCTGGATGCGCTGCACTGGCACGATGCCGGTTTCGTCGTAGAAGCCCAGCGAGGCCGAGTACTGGGTCTGCTCGGTGCCGCCGCTCAGCCCCAGCGAGTGGTTCTGGATGTGGCCGTTCTGGAACAGCAGCTTCTGGTAGTCGTAGCTTTTGCCGGCGGTGTAGTTGGCCTGCTCGTCGGGGGTGAGGAAGCCCGAGGCTGTGGCCGGGTTCTGGCCGTTGGCGCGGTAGGCCTCGGCCCGGAATTTATAGTACTGCTCGCCGTTTTGCAGGTCGTAGTAGCCGTAGGGGTTTTTCCCGCCGTAGTAGCCGCTGTAGGTGGCCTTGGGCGCGCCGTTCTTGCCGCGCTTGGTGGTCACCAGAATCACGCCGTTGGCACCGCGGGCGCCGTAGATAGCCGTGGCCGAGGCGTCCTTGAGCACTTCCAGCGAGGTCACGTCGTCGGGGTTCAGGTCGTTGAGACTGCCGTCGAAGGGCACGCCGTCCACCACCAGCAGCGGGTCGTTGGAGCCGGCAAACGAGCGGTTGCCCCGGATGCGAATCACCGGGGCCTGGCCCGGCGAGGTGGTCGTGCTCGAAATGTTCACGCCCGCCGCGCGGCCCTGCAGTGCCTGGCCGATGTTGGCTACCGGCACATCGCGCAGCGCCTTCTCATCCACCGACGAGATGGCGCCCGTCACCTGGCTTTTCTTCTGCACGCCGTAGCCCACCACCTGCACCTCGTTCAGGGCCTGGGCCTCGGTGGCCAGGCGCACGTTCACGCGGCCGCCGCTGCCCACCGGCACTTCCTTCTTCTCATAGCCAATTGAGCTGATGACCAAGGTAGTAGCGCCATCCGGTACGCTCAGCGAGTATTCGCCGTTCACGTTGGTGGTAGCGCCAATGGTCGTGCCCTTCACAATGACGGTCACGCCGGGCAGCCCCTCGCCGGTGTCCGACGTTACGGTGCCCGACACCGTGCGGCCCGTCTGGGCCAGCGCCGCCGTTGGCATCAGCCCCCCCAGGAGCAGCACGGCTCCCAGCGCAGGCGCCCAGGGCCGAAGCGGCCGCGGCGCAATCACAGATAAAAGTTCTCGCATGGTAATGAGTGGGTTTGGTGGGTTAGGTTGAGACTTGATTGCAGAGAAAATCAGAAGCCGATGGAGTTGCCGCCATCCACGGGCAGCGACGCGCCGGTGATGTAGCGCGCGGCCTCGGAGGCCAGGAACACGGCCGCGTGGCCGATGTCGGCGGGCTGG
>NZ_BAAGZM010000243.1:0-6043 GCF_054778495.1 Hymenobacter agri | reverse complement strand
GTGCGGTAAGCAATTCGCACGGCCGTCGCGCCGGCTGGCAGGGCGATGCGTAGGGCTTGGCCCAGCACGGCATCGGCGGCTTCGAGAATAAAGTGGGTGGGGGTGGGCTGGCCGGCGGCGTCCAGCGTCGCCACAGCTTCGATGGTCAGGTCGCGGGTATCAAGCACCAGCTCGGGGTTGGCCCCCGGGTTGGCCAGCTGCCAGGTGGCGGTGCCGGCCAGGGTGTGCTGGTCGAAGTCGACGGTAAGATGCAGGGCCAAGTGGTGCACCCGCACCGGGCTGCGGCTGGCGTAGCTGTGCGGGTCGAGGGATTGAATGGCGAGAGCAGTGTTTTCAGACATGCGATATAGGGAGGGTGCGCCGAAGATGGGGACGGTAAGGTCAGCCGAAGGCGACTGGAAAGCGAAGACCGACCCAGCCCAGGCAAATTTGAATAACGATGCGATGGTAGGCGCCGGGTATGTTAGCGGGCCACCAGAAGCGGTCGCCTTCCGGAAAGGCGGGGTGGTAGCTCAGCGCTTCGGATAGGCATACGAAACTGGCATGATTCCGGTGGATAACCTATCGACTCATGCCGTGTTGTGGCGTACTTTGCACCCAGACTGCCCGGGCAGCCCGGCGCAACCCCGCCCACGGCTTGGTAGTACACCTCCCGCCGGGGCTTCGGCCGAGGCAAGTTTTTCGCCCGCTTTATTCTCTTCAATGACTTTCCTCCTCCGATTTACTTCCTTGCTGTGGCTGCTACTGGCCGCGCTGGGCAGCACCACTCTCACCGCCTGCGGCTCCGAGTCGCAGAAGCAGACTGCCGGACAGGCGGTCGGCGACTCGTCGGTCACTACTGGCCCGGGTGCGCAACCTCTCATGGATAGCACTCAACTCATCTCGACCTTCCGGGCCGAGCCTGCCTTTAAGTCGCAGCTGTTGCCTGCGTTGCGCTTCTATCGTGCCCGAAAATTCCAGTTGGGCTGGTTCAAGAACCACCAGCCCGTCGAGCAAGTAGCCAATCTGCAGGCCATTATTAGTAAAGCTGCGGATGAAGGCCTAAAAGCTAAGGATTACCAGATTAAGGATATATCTAAAATGTTGGCTGAGCTGGAGAAGGTTCGGGACGACTCCGTGCGCCGCAATGCGCTGGAGCGCCAAGCCGATATTGCCCTCACCGGCACCTACCTGAAGTGGGCCAACGACTACTACCGGGGCATTGCCAATCCGCGCGACAAGAAGGATACTTCGTGGCTGGTGAAGCCCAATAAAATCAAGCTTAACAAGGCCCTCGCCACCTTTTTGGGCGAGCGCAAAAGCCGCTACAACTACTACGAGTTTGCCCCGCTGCACCCCGAATACGACCAGTTGAAAAAGGCGCTGGCCACTTACCGCGCTCAGGAACGGGCCGGCGGCTGGCCCGCGCTGCCCGCCAACACCGTACTCAAGCCCGGCCAATATTCGCCGGCCGTAGCGGCCCTGCGCAAGCGCCTGCTCGACAGCGAAGGTGGCGCGGCGGCCAGCGCAACGGCCGCCAAGCCCGGCCAGCCGGCTGACGTAGCGGCCCTCACATACGACGCCAAATTGGAGGCGGCCGTGAAAAAATTTCAGGAAGATGCCGGCCTCAAAGCCGATGGCATTGTGCGCGGTGAGACGCTAAAGCAGCTCAACGTGCCCATCGGCACGCGCATCGACCAGCTCATTCTGAACATGGAGCGGTGGCGCTGGCTGCCCAAAAAATTCGAGCCGAATTACCTGCTCGTGAACATTCCGGAGTACACGCTGCACGTGATTGAGGACAACAAAGAAGCCTTCAACATGCGCGTGATTGTGGGCAAGGTTCTGCACGAAACGCCGGTGTTCAGCGATAAGATGGAGTATGTGGTGCTGGCCCCTTACTGGAACGTGCCGTTCAGCATCATCGATAATGAGCTGCGTGGTAAGCTCGCCGCTAACCCCAACTACCTCGACCACCTCGACATGGAAGTGGTGAAGGGCTACGGCCGCAAAGCCACCGTCGTCGACCCCAATACCATCGACTGGGCCAACGTCACGCAGGCCACTTTTAAGTACACGCTGCGCCGCCGCCCGGGGCCCAAAAACGACCTTGGCGATGTGAAGTTCATCTTCCCCAACTCGAACGATATCTACCTGCACGACACGCCCCACGACGAGCTGTTTTCGCAGAGCAACCGCAGCTTCAGCCACGGCTGCGTACGTCTGTCGGAGCCCATCAAACTGGCCGAATACCTGCTCCGCGACCGGCCCGAATGGGACCGCCAAACCATTCTCGACAGCATCGCCACGCGCCACGAGAAGTACATTACCCTAAAGGAAAAGCTGCCCGTGTACCTGGTGTACTTCACCGCCTGGGCCGATGCCGACGGGCACCCGCACTTCCGCGACGACATCTATGGGCTTGATAAAAAGCTCGCCCGCGAGTACTTCGACTAAGCGTTTCCGGCTCATCTGAGCCGGCATTTAGCGCACTGAAGAAGCCCCGATGGCCCACGGCCGTCGGGGCTTTTTCGTGCCTGTCTGGATGGTTTTCTACTTCGGTACGATGTGCGAAACGGGTACTGCAAGCCAATAGATTTCCGGTGCCGCCGCGATGTTAAAGAAACTTGCAGTGCGGTGCGGGCGATGTAGCAAGCAATGATTTTACGGTTTTTATATCAGGCGGGAGGTAGGCTGCCAACTATTTTGTTGGATAACATTTGTTTAATATGATTTCAAAACAAATGTTATTTACATTGGTGCTTCACCTTCTGTCTACAAATGGTTTATAAATGTAAATACGGTACTGACATGCGGGTTTATTTCGTCTAACCACGCTGCTGTGCTACATTTGTAATCTAAGTCAGTTCATGGTAGAGCGCATCCGTACCCTGCTGGAGAGTCGTCAGCTAACTCCCACTCAATTTGCCGACCTTATTGGGGTGGCCCGGCCCATTATCAGCCACATTCTGTCGGGCCGTAACAAGCCCAGCCTGGACGTGGTGCAACGCATTCTGGGCGCCATGCCCGATTTGTCGATGGCATGGCTGCTAAATGGGACGGAACCGATGCTAACTCCCGCCCCTGCAATTGCTCCAGCTCCGTTGGCACCCCGCCCAGCCGCAGCCCCGGCCCATGCGGCTGCCCTGCCCATTCCAGCCGTACAGCCACCCGCTCCGACGCCTGCTACCACAAGTGCATCTTCTGAAATCATTGATAAACAGCAAATTGTTTCACAAGCGGCATCTTTTGCGGCTAAGCCCACAGCATTCGCTCAGCCTGTAATGCCAGCGGCAGCTGCACCTGCAGTTGCCGCTGGAGTGGGCACTCCTACTCAGCCCGTCAGCGCCGCGCCTAGGCCTCCCATGCCACGCCGGTTTCCGGTTAAGCCGGTAGCTGCGGTGCAGCCCGCGCCTGATGTGGCACCGGCAGCCAGCATTTCGGTTGCAGATGCCCCGGTTGCCAGCTCTGCGCCGGCAGCGGCCACATTCAGCCTGCCCGACGCACCGCCCACAAGCCTAGCAAATGCGGAAGCCATTGCAAACGAGAACGTAAGCGCGCCGGTTACTGTTCAGGCGGAGCCTCGTGGAACGACTGTGGACACGGTACCAAATGTGGTTTCTCCACAAGTGACGGAGCCTGTACTCATTCCGGCCCACGCTTCGCCACTGAGCGCGTCCATACCTGGCGCTGCTACGCCCCCGCCCAGCTTGGGGCCGGCCGTCGGCTCAGCCCCGATACCCGCACCCACGCTGGCTAATGATATGGCATCGGCCTTATTCACCGGCGCAGAAAAGCCGATTCGGCGGATTGTGATTTTCTACCGCGACGGGTCTTTTGCCGATTATCAACCCGAGTAGAGCATTCGCTTAAGACGTAGGCTAGGGCGCAAAAATGGGTCATTGGCAGACGATGTAACTGCTATTGGCGCGCTGTCATATCCAATTAGGCCGCCTGCCCATAAGGATATGTTATGAGCTTCAGAGCGGGTTTCCCGTTGTAGCGAGGTGTAGCGTCTGGTGGGGTGAACAGAGATATGAGCGGCAGAAAACTAGCGCGCAGATAGTCACCAGTCGGTAATGGACCAGCACCGCTTAACGGAATTTATAGGGCCGCTCGCCGAGTTAAATGTGGGTTTCACCGGCGTTGTCAAACACTGCAGTTCAAGTTATTGCCCAGCAGTTGCCGTAAGCCGTACTTGGATAAGTCAATCCTTGTAGTTAGCCGATGCCAGCTGGTGCAACTACTCGATTTCGGCGGTAAATGGTAAACTATTGGCGTAAAGCACAATTTGTCAGTTGCTCATTTCATCCTTCGTTCTAATACTATTCGGCAAACAGTTTAGAGGTAGAAATAGAATAGATGGAATATAGGGCGTTTGACGAATTGCTAAGATGTATGGGCTGTATATTGTGAGAATAAGTATTATAAAATAAAATTACATATCATGCTTGTTTTCAATAAGTTTAATTTGACTAATAAAACAAGTGTTTTAAGTATTATTGGTGTGTTTTAGGTATGGTCAGGGTGACCATATTGTATTGAGGGATGCCTATGCAGTTAGCGTAGCTTCTCCATCGAAGGGCTGGAGCGTGAGCTAATGACTGCTAATGGAATTGACATGCGGGTGGATTGGATTAGTATAAAAAGCAGCTTTTCGATATTGCTCCCGTTGCTAAGTAAATGAGCTATATGTACCGGCAACATAGCAGCGTCTGTTTGGTGGATAAGTGCTATCCTGCTTGCTGGCGTGTTCCAATGAGAGTGCATCGGATGGACGCGCTTGTCTTAGGTTGCGGATGGCGACCTAGGCTGGCTGACCCAGTTGCGGCAGTTAGATAGTATCGGTGAATTGTCAATTGTAAACGACGAATTATTCGGGTTTTTCAAACAGACAGGCGAGTGCCGGTAAGCTGCATTCCGCATCGGTCTATCCGGATAATGCTTTGCTGGTTTGGCAGCCGTGGGCTACCTTCGTGGCATGAAACTGACCCGCACGAATCTTTGGTTGGCCGCCGCAACGGCCATGCTCCTGACGGCCTCCTGTGCCCAGGCTCCCGATGCCGCCGAGGCTGAGAAAGACCCTTCGGCTGACGCCGCTTACAAGCGCGCTCACCGCGCCGAAGGCTACCGCGAAGCCCAGCGTTCCAACGTAACCCGCAACTAAATTTTTTCGGACTGCTGGCTGTTAAATTCGCCAGTACGGTCTGCTGAAAACGAAAAGCCCCCGCCAGATTTTTGGCGGGGGCTTTTTTTCGTTGCTGAGGAATGGAGTTACCTAGCCGTTACCAGCACGGGCACAGGTGCGGCCTCGAAATCGGGTAGGCTGATACCGGCTAGCAGGTCGCGCTCCAGTAGGTCGGCCCAGGTGCGGAGGTAGAGCACCACGTCGTCGCGCTGATTGTGGCGGAGGGCATTGCGGCGCTCGAAGGGAATCTCGCGGCGGATGCGGGCGTCGGAGAGGCGCTCGAGGTGGGTGAGGTCGGTGCGGGTGAAGCCGAGGGCCAGCATCTCATCGATGGTCTGGTCGATGGGCAGGCCGCTGGTGGGGCAGTAGTCGATAATCTGCCGCTCCCAGTCGCCGTAGCGCTGCATGGCGCGGGCGTGAATTTCGGCCTTGGTGAGCTGGGTGATGGTTTGGGCGAGGTGCCCGCAGTTGCAGCTGCCCATGTGGCCCCACTGGTAGGGCGCTTGGGTGGCAAGGCGCTGGGCCGTATCGCGCAGGGCCTGAATGACGGGGAGCGTGGGCTGAGCCATGTATAGTAGTCAGTGGTTAGGTTCCGTACCAGCCTAAAAAGCAGCGGGCCCCGGAAAAAGTTTTCCGGGGCCCGCTGCTTTTGGATGAAAGCTTCAACTACTCAAAAGAACGTCATGCTGAGCTTGTCGAAGCATCTCTACCGCTTCGTTGCTTCCGATTGGAATGCGTTGTGCGGAAGAGATGCTTCGACAAGCTCAGCATGACGTTCTGTTCAGCTTACTGTTCTACCAAACCAGCTGTTTAGAACGAACCGCGGCGCGTGCCGCCGGCATCGCCCCGCCGACGGCCGCCCATGTCGCCGCCTTC
>NZ_BAAGZM010000242.1:0-6045 GCF_054778495.1 Hymenobacter agri | reverse complement strand
TGCGCCCGCACCAGCTGCGGCACCACCAAGCCCTGCACCAGCCGTAGCAACTGGTAGCGCAGTCCCCCGAGGTGCTTGCGGTACTGCCGGTACAGGTCGGCGGTGAGGGCGCTGGCGGCGGTGTCAGCGGCCAGGTGTTGCGCCCGGGCCTGCAGCCATTCGGCGTAGGAAGCCGGCAAATTGGGGATGCCCATGCGCCGCCCCACCCGGCAGAAAACGTCCGTTATTTCTTCGCATTCGGCTGGCGTGAGCGGGCGCTCCAGCACCTCAAACGCCCGGATGGAATAGCCGATGAGCATGAACAGCACGTCGCGGTAGGCCCAGGCCGGAATGACCCGGCCGCGCTTCGCCTCCACGGCCGCGTGGATGGCGGCAATGCTGTCGATGGCCTTTTCGGCCCCGGCGCGGTCGGCAAACACGATGCGGCGGGCGTAGTCGACCGTCGAGAACAGGCGGCCCAGCGGGTCGGCCGGCAGGCGGCCGGTGAAGTAGAGCCAGTCCACGGCCTTGTTGAGCGCAAACTCGGCCGCCGCCCCGGCAAAGATGAACAGCACGGTATCAGACGAGCCCCAGATGCGGCGGACAATGGAAGTAGGAGCAACGAATTGAATCATATTATTCGAAGAACTTTGAAATACAAAGTTAATAAAAGTTCCGTTTGTGCGCATCCGGGCAGAGCGATGTAGAGACGCGACACTTCGCGTCTCCGGTACCGCGCCGCTTGGGTTTCGCTTGGGCGTCATTGTTCAACGACGAGACGCTAAGCGTTGCGTCTCAACATCGTTCTGTCGGTTTACTCCTGCGGGACGGCCAGCTCCTGCGCCACCACGGCCTTCGGTTGGTGCTTGTAGAAAAACAGTATCAGCAGCGGCAACAGCGTGAGCTCGGCCACCACGCCGAAGAGCAGCGTGAGGCCGATGAGCAGGCCCACGTAAAACGTACCATCGAACGAGGAGAACAGCAGCGTGGAGAAGCCGCCAACCAGAATCAGCGAGGTAACGATAACGGCTTTGCCGGCCAGCAGGTAGGTATGCTTCACGGCCTTGAACAGGTTGGGCTCGTGGCTGAGTGTAAGGCGTAGCTTGCTGATAAAGTGAATGGTATCATCGACCGCGATGCCGAAGGCGATGGTGAAGATGATGCTCGTGCTCACCTTCATGCTCACGCCGGCCAGGCCCATTACGCCGGCCACGATGAGGATGGGCACAAGGTTGGGAATGAGCACCACTACCGTCATGCGCAACGACTTAAACAGGGCCAGCACGATGAGCGTGACCATCACAATGTCGATGCTCATCCCGGTTATCATGTTCAGCGTGAGGTTTTCGTTGTTCTTGTCGATGAGGTTACTGGAACCGGTGAGGCGGGTGCGCAGCACGGTGGAATCGGTGCTGGTGCGCAGGTAACGACGCAGGCCGGCGTTCAGGGCATCGGCCCGGATGCTGCCCACGTCGGCCATGCGGCCGGTGAGGCGGCCGGCCCGGCCGTCGGGCAGGGCCAGGGCTTTGAACTCGGGCTTTTTGCGGAAGAGCTTGAGCTTGCCGCGCAGCCGGGCCAGCTCGGCCGAATCGGCAGGCAGGCGGTATTCGGCCAGGCCACCACCGTTCAGGGCCTTGCGTACCGATTTCACCAGCGTGACGGGCGAGGCGGCGAAGCGCAGACCGTAGGTATCGCGCAGGTAGGTTTCGATTTTTTCGGTTTGGCGCAGCACGGCCAGGTCGTAGATGTCGCGGCCGTGCTGCGGTTTCAGCTCCAGCTCGAAGGGCCGCACGCCGGCAAACTGCCGCTCGAAAAAGGCAAAATCGAGGCGCACAGGGTCGTTTTTCGAAAGGTCGTCGAGCATGGCCGAGTTGATGCGCACCCGCGTGGCCAGCCCGATAGAGGCGGCCAGCACCAGCCCGCTCACCACGAAAATAAGCCGCCGCCGCACCAGCACCGTCCGAAACAGGCGGCCCAGCACGCCATCCCAACTGTGGCCCTGCTGGCGCGGCACCCGCAATTGCGGCTTCTTGAGCAGCAGCAGCAGCGCTGGGAGCAACGTGAAGCTCAGCACGAACGCCAGCAGCACGGCAATGCCCGTGAACAGCCCGAAGTTATAAATCGGCCGGATGGTGCTGGTCATCAGCGTGAAAAAGCCCAGGCTCGTTGTCAGGGCCGACAGCCCCGAGCCGAAACCCGATTCCTTGAGCGTGACGCGCAGCGCGTCGCGCTTGCTGGCCCCGTAGCCCAGCTCGCTCACGTAGCGCGTGATGATGTGCACCGTGTCGGAAGTGCCCACCACGAACATCATCACCGGCAGCAGTGCCGTCATCAAATCGATGCTGATGCCCGAAGCGCCCATCACGCCCAAGCCCCACAAAATGGCCCCCAGCACCACCACCAGCGGCAGCACCACGCCCCACCATGTCCGGAACGTGAACCAGAGCAGACCCGTCACGAGCAGCACCGACAAACTCATAAACACGGCCAGCTCCCATTGCAACCGGTCCACAAACACCGATTGGGCTACCGCGCGCCCGGCAAAGTGGTAGTCTTTCTCCGGAATATTAAGCCGCACCAGTCCGCCGCGCAGGGTGGCCAGCAGCGAGTCGCCGGGCGGCTTTTTCAGGTCGGGCGTGGTCTGGATAACGAGCGTGACAGCCCGGGCATCGGGGCTGAATACGTTGCCCACGAGGCCCGGCGTACGGTAAATCAGGGTCGAGTCGGCCGCCCGGCGGGCGGGCTCGGCGGGGTGCAGGTAGGGCAGGTTGAAGAAGCCCAGCCCTTCCACCACCGGGTTGCTGATGGTGGTGGGGGAGGTGACGGCCACCACGTGCGGCGCGCGCCGGGCTAGCCGCGTCAGCGAATCGATGCGGGCCAGGAAGGCGGGCGCGAATACGGTTTGGCCGGCCGGCGCTTCCACGCCCAGCAGCAGGTAGTCGTTGTCGTTGCCGAAGCGGCGGGTGTAGCCCTGGTAGTAGTCGAGGTCGGGGTCGCCGGCGGGGTAGAAGTCGTTGAAATTGTAGTTGAACCGCAGCTGGGCCACGTAGTAGGCGCTGAGGGCGGAAAGCAGGCCCAGCACCAGCAGAGCAAGGTGGGCAGAACGACGAAGGGACATTGGGGAAATGGAAGCGGAGAGCAAATTTCGCGACTGTCATCCTGAGTGCAGCGAAGGACCTTATCACGTTAGAACAAATCTTCCTGACGTAATAAGGTCCTTCGCTGCACTCAGGATGACAGTCATACCTAACCCTAACAAGCCACCGGCCACAACGTTCGGTGGCATTTGCTGGGTCGTATTACTTTTCAAGCAAAGGCTTATAATTATTGAAGCAACGCCCTTTTTAACGTGATTGCGGCTTCCGGCGGGCGCATCTTTGTGGAATTATTTCCCCTGAAAATATTTGCTGCCTACGGATATGAAGCGCGTTTTATTGCTGGTTGCTACCTTATTCTGTTTCACTACGGCCGCGTCGGCCCAAACGCCCACGCCCGCCCAGAGCCTGAAAAAAGCGGTGCTGAAAAGCGACCTGCCCGCCGCCGAAGCCCTGCTCAAAGCCGGCACCGACCCCAACGCGCCCATCGAAATAGTGCCAGGCTCGGCCACTACCTACCTCATCACGGCCGCCACCGCCAACAGCCTCGACATGGCCAAACTGCTGCTGCAGGCCAAGGCCCAGGTGAACCAGGTCGACGCCTTCAAAACCACGGCCCTTATGACGGCCGCCGGCAAAGGCAACGTTGCGCTGGTGACGCTGCTGCTCGCCAGCGGGGCCGACGTCCGCGCCAAAGACGACGATGGCAAGGATGCCCTCGCCCTGGCCAAAGAGGGCGGCCACGCCGCCGTGGTGGCGTTGCTCGAAGCCAAATTGAAATAAGCGGGCGCGACGCGTCGCAATAGTCCGGCGGCGGTGTATCTTAGGGCTGCGAATGCCAGTGGTACTTCGCGTCACCCCTTCACCCAACTGCATTTCCCATGAAAAAGTCCCTGCTCGCCCTCGCCCTGTTTGCCTTCGCCGGCAGCACCGCCTTCGCCCACGACGGCCACGATAAGGATGGCAAAAAAGGCAAGAAAGCCTCGTGCTCGACCGAGATGAAGGCTTCCTGCTCGAAAGACATGAAAGGCGGCATGGCCGGCGGCTCGTGCTGCATGAAAGGCGGCAAAACTGCCGCCAAAACCGAAGCTAAGGCGACGGTAGCTACCGTGAAATAAGTGCTTAAGGCAGTGCTCGCCGCTGCTTGAGAAACGAAAAGCCGCTCCGGAAACGGGGCGGCTTTTCGTTTCTGGCTACTGGCTAATCAGTCTCGCTGGGCCAGAAGCTGTCGGGCAGCCGCCACCGCGGTAGGAACCAGCGCGTTGGCAGCGACTATCGCCGCCAGCTCCTCCGTTGATTTCCGGGCAAACCGCTCTTTAAAAGTGGCAATCTCCTGTTGCTGGACCTTTCTGATTTTCTCGTCTGAGGGGGCGGCAAGTGCTAGCAGCTTCGCATTAACTCTGCTCGCGTAGAGTATGTATGTAATCAGCCCAATAGCCGCTACTACTAAGCTTATACTGATGCGAAGCGGCCCGAAGGCAACCGAAACATTCGTTTCGCTAATGATGAAATTCAACAGCCCAAACATACCGAGTAGGAGAGTCAGCGCTAGGAAATATTTGTAGTAGTGCCGGCAAAAGAAAAAGGCTGCCAGCGTTGCGCTCGTAGCGGCAAAGGCTCCGTAATGCTTCGCTGATAATACGTAATTGGCGGGGGCTCCCTCATCGGTTGTGGTGCCTTTTAGCCAGAAAACAAGCGTGCTAAGACAGCAAGCTGCCAGTAGCAGCGTTGGAAGTAGCGGGCGGTAGCGAGCATGCATTGTTTCTGGAAAAGACGGTCTTTGGGTAGCTAAAGATAGTCGGGCAAAGAACGGACCCGCAAAAAGGACATATCAACCAGTTGCTGGTCCGTAAATTTGACCTCGACAAGCCTATTGTAGGTTCACCTCGCCACCCATGCGCCAATACCAAGCTCTGCTCCGCCAAATCCTCGACACCGGCACCGTGAAAACCGACCGTACCGGTACCGGCACCGTGTCCATCTTCGGCCCGCAGATGCGGTTCGACTTGGCCGAGGGCTTCCCGCTGGTGACGACCAAGAAGGTGCACCTGAAAAGCATCATCCACGAGCTGCTGTGGTTCCTTAAGGGCGATACCAACATTGCATACCTGAAGGAGCACGGCGTGAAAATCTGGGACGAGTGGGCTGATGCCAACGGCGACCTCGGCCCCGTGTATGGCCACCAGTGGCGCTCCTGGCCCGACGGCCGCGGTGGTCATATCGACCAAATTGCCCAGATTATCCAGCAGCTGCAGACGCAGCCCGACTCGCGCCGCATCCTCGTTTCGGCCTGGAACGTGGCCGAGCTGCCCGAGATGAAGCTGCAGCCCTGCCACGCGCTATTCCAGTTCTACGTGGCCGACGGCAAGCTCTCGTGCCAGCTCTACCAGCGCTCGGCCGACGTGTTTTTGGGCGTGCCCTTCAACATTGCCAGCTACGCCTTGCTCACCCTCATGGTGGCGCAGGTAGTGGGCTTGCAGCCCGGCGAATTCATCTGGACCGGCGGCGACACCCACCTCTACAGCAACCACTTGGAGCAGGCCCGGTTGCAGCTGCAGCGCGAGCCTCGTCCGCTGCCGCAGATGCGCATTAACCCTGAGGTGAAGGATATTTTCGGCTTCCGGTATGAGGATTTCGAATTGGTGAATTACGACCCCTGGCCGGCCATTAAGGCGCCGGTTGCCGTTTAGGGCAAGGTTTCTGCGCGCAGGATTTTGCAAGGTGAAAAGGGGTTTCGCAAGGTTGATTGGTCGTCAACTTGGCGAAACCCCTTTTCACCTTGCAAAACCCTGCGCGAAGGCGGCCGGGCTATCAGACAGGAAACAGACGCCACCAAGCTGCCGGATGACGCGCACCGAAGCCACATTGGCCGTAAAAACTGCGTCTGCGGCGAGCAGTTCTGCCCGGGCAAACAACCCTTCGCGGCATTCCACGCCCGCCGTCCGCGCCGCGCGCAGCACCTGCGCCCGGC
>NZ_BAAGZM010000241.1:0-6048 GCF_054778495.1 Hymenobacter agri | reverse complement strand
CGGCCGTCCTCCAGCGCCGCGGCCGCCTTCAGGCTCAGCAGCTGGCTGAAGCTGGCGTCGGCCTCCTTGGCGTTGGAGTCGTCGGGGCGGTACATGTTCAGTTCCACCACGTCGCCGTTGAAGCCCAGGCCCACGTCGCCGCTGAGAGCCTTGGCCACGACCAGGTGGGCCAGGGCCGGCCGCAGGTAGTCGTCGAGCAGCTCGGCATTGTCAGCCGAGAGGTCGCGGTCGCGCAGCTGCTCCTTCAGCTCGGCGTAGAAGGCCGCGCCCAGGGCCGGGGCCAGGTCGAAGCGCTCCACCTTGCGCAGAGTGGGCAGCAGGGCCAGGTAGGTCAGGCGCGAGTCGCCGATGGCGTAGTGCACCGAGAACTGCCGGGCCGTGGCCAGCAGGTACTGGTGGGTGGCCACGGCCGCCGTCGACGTGCCCCAGGCCGCCAGCTCCGGCGCATCGAGGTGGGCGTCGAGGTGCTCGAGCACTTCCTCCAGCGCGTTGGTGCCTTTGCGGGTGAAGCTGGCCTGCAGGTCCTTAATCTGCCACTGGAAGGCCGTTTTGCTCCCGACCAGGTTCACGCCCGAGTCGGAGATGAGCACCTGCAGCAAAGGCATGTACTCGACGATGCCCAGGTTGGCCACGGCTCGCTGCACCAGACGCAGCAGCTCGCTGCGCACGTCGGTGCTGCCCGGGGCGAGTAGTTGCTCCAGGTCGGCGTCACTCAGCGCCTGCAGGTCGTTGTAGAGCGCTGGGCCCAGCAGCGGGCGCAGCTGCCGGGTCTCGACCAGCTGCAGGTCGGGCGCCAGGTTCTCCAGGTCGGTGCCGCTCACGTTCACCCGAACGTGCGCGCAGAATTGCTCGATGGTGCGGATGAAGCTCATTTTGATTGCTGTTGGGGGTCGGCCGCCGACGAGTCTTTGGCATCGGGCTGCATGACGAAGGGGTTGAGGAAGCGGAAGCGAATGCGCTTGCCGTTCACCGTCCAGTTGTTGTAGCGGGCAATCAGGTTCAGCGGCTCGAGTACCAGGTCGAGGTGGAATTGGGCGGTGCTGACGAAGTTGTTGAACAGCACCCGCGGCTCGGAGCCGCCGCCGGCCCCGTCGCCCATGCCCTTGCCGGGGGATACCCCCATCAGGCTCGGGGCCACACCCACGGCCGTGTAGATGTGCGAGCTGGCCTCGGCCGAGTCCTCGATGTAGAGGCCGTCCTTGAGCTTGTCGTCGATGGCCGTAATCTTGAAGGCCTCCACCTCCTGGTTGGTGCGCTTGTCAAGGATGGTGGTGGTCATCACCGTTTTGCCGGCGCCATTGGTGCCTGACATCACGTTGTCGAAGGCCGTGAGCTCGTCGTTGATGAGGCGCACCTTCTCCTCCTGGCTCAGCCCTTCCCAGTCACCATACTTCCACTCCCAGTAGGCCGAGTGAATCGAGACCAGGTACTTCACCGACAACTGATTCTTGAACAGCGACTTCTTGAACTCGGGGATGGCCGCGGCCACCTCCAGCCAGCCCGAGCGCCGCACCGCGTTCCAGCTGGCGAGCTGGTAGAGGGCCTTGTCGGGCGAGGGAATGCTCAGCGGGTAGATGAACTTGAAGCCGTCGGTGCGCGCCCGCAGCGCCCCCACCGCGTCGTAGTAGGGGTCAAGGATGGGCACCTGCACCGCGTAGTCATCGGTGGCTGTGCCGCCGTTGTCCCAGTTGGCGTTGAGCACCACGTGCGTGGGCAGGCCGCCGGCCTTGGGCTTGAGGTAGCGCGTCCAGGGCGCCTCCTGGGTCGAGAGGCCGACAATTTTCTGCCGGTTCTTCGACACAATCAGCTCCGGAAAGGCGTTGCTAAACGTGTTCACGTCGTGCAGCGCCTCGAAGGCGTAGCGCGCCACGTTGCTGCCTTCGAGAAAATCGTCGATTTCCTCAATTTGCTGCGCCTCAAAAATCTTTGCGCCGTCCTGGTTGACGCCGGTGATGATGCCGTAGACGATGCCTCCGCCGTACATCATGCTGGTTTTGCGCTCGAGCACGCTCGGCAGCACCGTATTCTTCTCGATGTCCTTGATAACGGCCTGCGGAAACAGGTTGTCCTCGCCCCAGGGAATGACGTCGCCCCCGGTGTCGGGCTTTTTCTGCGGCGTGGTGGGCTCCTCCTCCACCGCCGGCTTGCCACCCGAGCCACGCAGGGCGGCCGCCGAGGCCGCGCTCATGTTCAGCCGGAAGACCGTGCCCGACTTTTCCGTGTACGCCAGCGTGGCGTCCTTATTCACTACTACTCTGCTGCTCATCCCAACACCACTTTCTGCCCGTTGAACTCCAATATGAGCCAGATGTGGACCTTCCGCACCTGACTGCTGTTGCCTTGCACGAGGTTGCGCGTAGCGTTTTGGTAGTGGGCCGGCAGGCGGCCAGGCGTTTCCTCCGCCGCGTGCGCGGCACGCGGCCGCTCCGCG
The DNA here is from genome assembly GCF_054778495.1 of Hymenobacter agri. Classification (NCBI taxonomy): domain Bacteria; kingdom Pseudomonadati; phylum Bacteroidota; class Cytophagia; order Cytophagales; family Hymenobacteraceae; genus Hymenobacter; species Hymenobacter agri. The sequence continues at coordinate 3,617 of NZ_BAAGZM010000241.1, read as the reverse complement.
CCGGCTTGCCGCCGGCGTGAGAGCTGGCACCGATGCCACTCTTCGATTTTGCCTCCGGTTTTGCGGCGTTTGTCCGCCTTCACAAACCGAATACTGAACCGCTCCTCCCCTTCTTCCATCTGCCGGAGCACCTCCGTCAGCCGCACACTGTTCGCAATCATCGAGGCAAACTTCTCCCTACCGCGCGCCCGAAAAAAGGACAGCAAAACGCCCGGCTGCAGGCGCGAAAACCCCATTCTCACGCCATAATGCCCTGGCGGCACCATGCGGGCCGTTTTTCGCGTTTTTGCGGTCGGAATTTTCTCATGTAGTGCTTGAACACCCCGACGCGCACTGTTCTGATGTTGGCAATTGCCAGTACCAACCAATAGGATATATGCCACAAAAAAGGCCGCTTCCTGCGTGGAAACGGCCTTTTCGCTCGTTAAACATCGTCATGACGTGGCAATTGCCACTACGCACTCACGATGATGAGCCCGCTGGCATGGGGCGTGGCCCGGGCCACGTGCTTGTCGATGGAAAGGAAGTGCAGGTCGACCGTATCGGTGAAGTGGGTGGCTTCCTGCCCGGGTACGGTGAGTTTCTTCTCGCTGCTCTTATCCTTGGCAATCTCGCCCCGGCTGTCCTGCTTCACCGGGGCCAGGCTCATGGCCGTGAGCACGTCCTTGCAGTTGACCTTATTGAAGCGCACCACCAACTGCCGCGGGTCTTCTTCCCCGAGCAGCTCGTGGGCCAAGTGGTAGCGGTGGGCGTAGCTCGGCACCCGGCCCTGGTTGAAGTGGCGCACCTTCCAGCCATGGTGGCGCAGGCGCTCGGCGAACTGCTGGTTGTAGGTCAGGTCGGCATCGGGCTTACGGGCGTTGCCCCACTCGGTATCCTCGATGAAGTGAAATTCCTGCCGGATGTGGTTCTCATAGTACTTGCAGAAGGCATCGGCCAGGTCGTTAATGAGCTTGGGGTGCTTGACGTAGAAACCCTTCAGGAAGCGGTACTGGCGCACCTCGGTATGCACCTGAGCTACAGTCAGGGTGCTGATTTTGCTGCCCCAGTCCACGGCGCCCCGGATGGGCAGTTCGGTGCGGCAGTCCCCATCCATGCGGCTGTCCTGCACCTTTAGCTTGCTCAGGTTGAAGTCCAGGCCGGCGATGTAGTTGGTATTGGGGCACTCCTCGGCGTGGTGCGGCGCCAGGCGCGGGTAGAAGCCCGCCTCGACCGATTTGGGCCGCTGGTTGAGGATTTCAATGAGAAACACGAAGTCCGACAACTCACGCCGCTGCTCCTCCAGGTAGGGAATGCCCAGGTTGACCAGGTTGTCGAAGATGTTGGCCTCCGAGTAGAGCAGGCCGCGGGGCACCTCCTTGCCGTTGTGCCGCAGCTTTTTGGGGTTGGCGTAGAACGTGAGCTGGGCCGAGAGCGCCAGAATCTCCTCGTAGAGCGCCAGCCGGGTTTTCAGCGAGCGCGAGTCGACGAACTCCAGCTGCAGGCGAATCATCGCGTCGCGCGTGGCCGAGAAGGGCTTGCCGTCGCGCTCGTAGTAGGCCGAATCGTCGAGCAGCCACTTGCCCGTGTCGCCCCAGGGCATCGAGGAGAACAGGAACTTGCCGTGGTGCAGGTCGCAGCCCTTCCACACGTCCTTGTTGCCCCGGTTCGAGGCAATGACGTCGGTGCCGAGCTTTTCGCGGTCGAGCAGCAGGGCCTCGTCGCCGATGTAGCCATCCAGGTTCAGGCCGCGGCTGCTGGAGCCATTGCCGTCCTGCGAAATCAGGTGAAAGCCCGTACCGGTGTAAAAGATGATGAAGTGGTCGTACTTCACCGGCCGCTGAAACGGCTCGGGCCACCCCCAGGACGAGGGCGGCTTGCGGCCGATGAAGTAATGCACGTCCTTGATGTAACCGAGCCGCTCCAGCGCGTCAATCGTCGAGGGCAGCGTCCGGGTCAGAATCTGGCCGTAGGTCGAGCCCACGATGCCCCAGCAGCTGCGGGGCATCTTCGTCACGATGAGGTGAATCAGCCAGGCGATGAGCGTGGACTTGCCGGTGGCCCGACTCCACAGGCTCACGGCGCTGGCCAGCTTCGAGATAATGAACCGCAATTGCGGGCGGTTAAACTTGAGCGGCTTAACCGATGGGGCTTTCGTAGGCATCGTCTTCCTCCTCGTTCGCTTCCCGGGCCTCGCCGAGCAGCTTTTCCATTCCCTCCAGACTCAAATCGCTCGCCTCCACGGCCCGCACTACTTCCGCGTAGGTTTCGGGCTCTATCTTGTCCAAGTTGCCCAGGTCGATGGTTTTCTCGGCGCTGGCGCCTCCCATGTGAATGGTAAGGTAGAAGCTGCGGTTGCCGAGCACCTCGGGCGTGAGGGCGCTCGAATCCTCCTTGTCCAGGCCCTTGAGCGCGGCCATGTTCTTGATGGCGGCGTTGGCTGATTTCAAATCCGGATTGCCAAACTTGTCCTGGGCCTTCAGGGCCTTGCGGAAGACAAGCATCGACATCTCGTAGAGAATGTGCTTGATGCCATCCTTGTGCGTGCGGGTAACTTCGCCAAACAGAGCCGTCGAGTCGCGGATGCGACGATAGGCCGTTGCCCGGGCAATGCCGTAGCGGCCACAGAGCAGCCCAACTGTTTTTTCGGGCGATTTACCCTGAGTCAGCCAGGCATGGGTCGCCACAAGTTGCCCCTTCTGCTCAAGCTCAGCCGGTGAAAGCCGGTCTTCTTCCTCGTCTTCGAAGAACGAGGCCCGGATGCGGTCCAGGCTCGTTTCAGTGCCGGTGGTATAATTGGGGTTTTCCATCATCACATTTTCAGCTTGCTCTCCAGCAGGTGGATGTCGGCCTCCACCGTGGCCAGGTCGGCGGCCCGCTCAGGCCGCTTTTTCAGTTTGCTACGTTGGGGCTTTAGGTTGGCCAGCAGGCGGCGGATTTCGCCCTCATCGCGCACCTGTTCCAGCCCGGGCGTACCCGGACCCGCCGGGGCCAGCACCGACGCGCGGCCGGCAGCCTGGTCGTAGCTCTGGCTTATCAGGTCGCCGAGTTCGAGGATGCGCAGGGCCATCACCCGGCGCTGCTCGTCGGTGGCCACCAGACCCAGCTGCGCGTGCAGGTGGTTGCGCTCGGCGAACCAGTCGCGGCGCTGCGGGTCAACCTGTACAGGTTTCGGCGTTTCGCGTACACGTTCGGCCGATGTGTCGACGACGCGTACATGTGCGGCCGCCGGCACTGCATCCACCAACTGCTGCAGCGCGTGCACCAGCTTGGCCCGGGTAAACTCCGTCTCACCAAAGGCCAGCGTGCTGCGCAGCACGGCGCTACGGCCGTGCGCTTCGTATAAGGCCACGCCCTGGGCATAGTCCTGCCCGCTTTCCAACCACTCCTGAATCTCCTCCACGCTGCAAACCTGCGTCGTATCTTCCCCATCGAAAAGGACAAAAAAAAAGCCGCTGACCTTGCGGCCAGCGGCTAAAAACGGGTGGTCTCTCCTCCCTCACGCTTCCCGTCGTGCACCCGTTTTTCTTGTTGCCCTGGTGGGGCCTGCAGCGACTACTGCAGGCCCCACGTTTGTGTCGGGCAGTACCTCGACCAGGGCTGCCGGCTCCGGGGCCGGCACGGCGCGCTCGCGCAGC
>NZ_BAAGZM010000240.1:0-6084 GCF_054778495.1 Hymenobacter agri | reverse complement strand
AGGAGCAGGTGGCGCACCTCGGCGGTGGTATCGGCAGGGGCTTGCAGCAGGCGGCCGCCCAGCAGGGCCGGCAAGGCGAGAAACGAAGGGTAGGGCATGACGCGGCAAAGGTCTGGCAAAAATGCGAGGCCGCCGGCTCAGCCGGTTGCCGGAACGAGCGGGCAACCCCGCGCCAAAGAATCGAATTGCCCGGCAGTGCCGTTATTGGCAGGCCCGCCCCTGCCACCCCGCCCCATGAGACTACTCCGCCTGCTGCTGGCCCTGAGCCCGGCCCTGCTGCTCGCCACCTGCGCGCGCCAGCCCCGGCCTACCCGGCTGGAAATTTTCGACGTGGTTATCAACCACGTAACGCTCGTGGATGTGCGCACGGGCCGCCTCACGCCCAACCAGGTGGTGGCCATTGCCAAGGGCAGGATTGTGCAGGTGCAGGCCGCCGACAAGGACAGCTACGCCGCCAGGCAGTACGTGAACGGCAACGGCCGCTACCTCATGCCGGGGCTGTGGGACATGCACGTGCACTTCCGGGGCGGCGACAGCCTGGCCGAAGCCAACAAGAAAAGCCTGACGCTGTACCTGGCCCACGGCATCACGACGGTGCGCGACTGCGGCGGTGACCTCACGCCGCGCATTTTTGAGTGGCGGCGCGCGATGGAGGCCGGTCGGCTGGCCGGCCCGCGCATCTTCACCTCGGGGCCGAAAATTGACGGCCCCGGTGCCACCTGGCCCGGCTCGCTCGAAGTAGAGACGCCAGCCCAGATTCGCCAGGCGCTCGACTCGCTGCAGCGGCTGAAGGTGGACTACGTGAAGATTTACGACAGCAAGATTTCGGGGGGGGCCTACCTTGAAACCATTCGGCAAGCCCAGCGGCGCGGGCTAAAAACCACCGGCCACATGCCCTACACCATCACGCTGGCCGAATCCATCCGGGCCGGGCTCGATGCCACTGAGCACCTATACTACGTGCTCAAGGCCTGTTCGAGCAAGGAAGACAGCCTGACGGCGCTGGTGCGCGCCAGCCAGGGCACGGCCCGGCCGCGGGGCCTGTTTGCCACCCTGCCGGCCGTGAATGCGACCTACTCGCCCGCGGCGGCAGGACGCATTTTCGCGCTCATGGCCAAGCGGCACACGGCCGCCGTGCCCACCCTGTTCATCGGCCAGACGCTGGCCGGCCTGCCCACCAACGACCACGCCCGCGACTCGCTGCTGGCCTACATCGACCCCAAAATTCAGGCTACCTACCAGCGGCGGCTGGCCAGTGCCCGGCAGCAGTCGGCCGATGCCCAGACGCTGGGCCGCCAGCTCGAAAACCGGTTTTCGAGCCTGATTGCGCCCATGCAGGCGGCCGGCGTGCGCCTGCTGGCGGGGTCCGACAGCGGCCCGTTCAACTCGTTCGTGTACCCGGGCGCGTCGCTGCAGGAAGAATTGATTTTGCTGGTGCACGCGGGCCTCACGCCGCTGCAGGCTTTGCAAACAGCCACCATCAACGGGGCCAGGTTCATGGGCGTGGCCGACCACACCGCCGCCATCGCCCCCGGCAAGGATGCCGACCTGCTGCTGCTCACCGCCAACCCGCTCGAAGACATTGGCAACATTAAGCGCATCGATGCGGTGATTTCGCGTGGCAAGGCCTACCCGGCCGCGACGCTGGCCACCATGCTGCGGGCCGTGCGGAACCGGTGATTTCTAATTCGATGCAAATCGTTCAACCCGGACATTAATTCGAAATTAAAACGCCGATTGAGGTAATCCAAACCGAGTAAGGGCAACGTAAGGCTATGATGGGCAGGCACTCCGGCCCAGCCAATTTCCATATCGTTCCAACCTTACTCCTTACCTCATGTCCAAACCCCTACTTTCGCCCCCGGCCGCAAGCCGGCGGTTTCGTCGTCTACTGGGTACTGCGGCAGGCTTTGCGCTGATGCTGGCGGCCCCGGCCGCCGCGCAGGCCCAAACGATTTTCGGGCTTTCGGGCACCGACCTGACCTCGGTTAACCTAGCTGCTCCGACTACCTCGCAGACGCGCGTGGCCATTACGGGCGTGGCGACCGGACAAACGCTGGTGGGCATCGACTTCCGACCGGCCACCGGGGAGTTGTATGCGCTGGGCTACGATGCCAGCACGGCCGGCAACAACGCGCAGCTGTACGTGCTTAACCAAAGCACCGCCGTGGCTACGCCAGTAGGTTCCGGCGCGATTCGGCTGGAACTGGGCGGTAGCTCCGAACGCATTGCGTTCGATTTCAACCCCACGGTAGACCGCATTCGGGTAGCCAGCACCAACGATAGTAACTACCGCCTGAACCCCATCACCGGGACGATGGCGGCGATGGATGGCATCCTGGCCTACGTAGCCGGCGATGCCAACGCCGGGCAAAACCCCTTTATCGGGACGGCGGCCTACACCAATTCCTTTATCGGAACGGCTAGCACGGCATTGTATTACATCGATGAGCAGCGCAGCCTGCTCGTGCGCTCCGATAACCCGAACGGGGGCACGCTGGCCACGGTGGCAACCATCAATCCCACGGCCGGGGGCAACGCTACGCCCATCAACGCGCCCGGGGCCAGCACCGACCTCGACATTTATACCTTCGGGCCCAACGACCAGCAGTCGTATCTGAGCGTGAACCAAGTGAGTGGCGGCAGTTTCGTCTCGTTTTTCTACCGCCTGAACCTGGCCACGGGCGCCACCACGCTCGCCGGAGCTTTTAATGGGACGGGTGTGGGCATTACCGACATCGCTATTCGCATCGACCGCACGGCCCCGGCCGTGAGCGGGCAGCTGCTGTATGCGCTGAACACCAACAATACCCTGGTGAGCTTTTACTCGGGCACGCCGCAGTACATCAACTCGGCGGTAGCGCTAACCGGCGTGACGGCCGGCCAAACCTTGGTGGGCACTGACTTCCGCCCCAATACTGGGCAGCTGATTGCCATGGGCTACGACCCCACCACGGCCGGGGCCAACGCCCAGTTTTACGTCATCGACCCGGCGACGGGCGTGGCCACGCCCCTGGCCGCTGCCGTGCGCCTGGAGTTGGGCACGGACCTCAATGGCATCGGCTTCGACTTCAACCCCACGGTAGACCGCATTCGGGTGACGGGCCGCAACCGCAACAACTACCGCATCAATCCCAACAACGCCGCGGGTACGCCCACTACCGACGGCGTGCTCAACTTCGTGGACAGCACGCCGGGCACGCCCAGCGTGGGAGCCGTAGCCTACACCAACTCCTACCCCGGCAGCACCAGCACCACGCTCTACGACCTGGAGGAAAACCTGAACCGCCTCTACATTCAGAGCAACCCCAACCAGGGGCAGCTCACGGCCGTGAGTTCCAATGCCACGCTGCCCACGGCCGGCGCCGTCAACGACCTGGATATTTTCTTTGACGCCAATGCGCAAACCAATCGGGCGTTTATCGTGTCGAATGCGGATGCCAGCACGACCACAGCTACTTATAGCTCGTTGTATACGCTGAGCCTGGCTTCGGGCCAGGCTACGCAGGTTGGGGCCATTGGCCTGGGGGTAGCTGTGCGCGACGTGTCGGCCAGCCTGACGGGGGCTAATGCTTCGGCCGCCCTCACGGGCCGCCTGCTCTACGGCGTGGCGGGTGGCAACCTCGTATCCTTCGATTCGGGTAACCCCACGGTAATTCGTACGGCGGTGAACATCACGGGCCTGCCGGCCGACGGCTCGCAGGTGCTGGCGGGCACGGATTTCAGCCCCGCCACGGGCGAGCTGTTTGCGCTGGGCTATAACGCCAGCACCCAGCAGGGCCAGCTCTACACCCTGAACATCGGCACCGGCGCGCTAACGGCCGTAGGAAGCCTCAATGCCTACAACCTGGGCACCACGGCCGCCAATATCGGTTTCGACTTCAACCCCACGGTGAACCTAATCCGGGTGGTGTCGGGCACGAACCAGGCCAACCTGCGCGTGAGCCCCATCACCGGCGCCGTGACCATCGACACCAACCTGAGCAACCCCAGTGGTACGCCCGTACTGACCGGGGTGGCTTACACCAATAGCGACAACAACGCCAACACCGGCACCACGCTCTACGGCATCGACCAGGCCCGCAGCGTGCTGGTGCGCTCCACCAACGCCAACGCCGGCACCTATGTGGACCAAGGCACGCTGAATGTGGTACTGAACTCCGCACAGGGGGCTGATTTTGATATTTACGCAGACCTGAGCAACCCCGCCTCGCCCGTCAACTCGGCTTTCCTGGCCGCCTCCGGCTCGGGCTTAAACACCGATAACCTCTACACCATCGACCTGGCATCGGGCGCGGCGACCTCGATAGGGCGCATCGGCAGCGGCACCAACCTGACCGGTTTGGCGGCCTTCCTCACGCCCGGCCCGGTTATCGCGGCGGGCCTGACCTGGACCGGCGCCGTGAGCACCGACTGGGGCACGGCTGGCAACTGGAGCCCCGCCCAGGTGCCCACTGCCACCGACAACGTAACCATTCCGGACGTGGCCAACGACCCGGTGGTGAGCGGCACGCAGCTGGCCAACGCCGTGACGCTGAATACCGGCGCCGTGCTCACGCTGGCCGATGGCAGCTCGCTGAACATGAGCGGCAACTTCACCAACAACTCGGCCACCGTCGCCTTCAGCGGGACGGGTACGGGCCGGGTGGCCCTGGTAGGTGCCGCCCAAACCATTGGCGGCACGCTGACGGTGTTCCCGAACCTGAGCACCAGCGCGGCCGGCACCACCACCATTGCGGGTCCGGTTTCGGTGCGCCGCGGCCTGGTGCTGAACAATAGCCTGGTTACGACGGGCCAGACGCTGACGCTACTGTCGAGCGCTGCGGGCACGGCCTACCTCGTGTCGAATGGGCGCACCATCACCGGCAACGTAACTGTGCAGCGCTACATCGACTCCAGCCTGAATGCCGGCCCTGGCTACCGCCACTACTCGTCGCCGGTGGCCAACTCGACCGTGGGCGACCTGAGCACGAGCACCTACACGCCCGTGGTGAACCCGAACTACAATACCGTAGGCAGCAGCGTAACGCCCTTCCCCACCGTGTTCAGCTACGACGAAACCCGCGTGAACACCAGCGGCAGCGCCGGCAATATCGACTTCGACAAGGGCTACGTTTCGCCCTCCACCCTGGGCGATGCGCTGGAGGTGAGCCGTGGCTACACAGTGAATATCAGCGGGTCGGAGCTGGTTGATTTTGTGGGCACGCCCAACGACGGTGCCACGCCCATTGTGGCCGGCGGCCTCACGCGCGGCACCCAAACCACCAGCGGCTACCACCTGCGCGGCAACCCCTTCCCCTCGCCCCTCGACTGGAACCTGATGGTGAGCAACAGCCGCCTGAGCGGTGTCGACAACGCGCTGTACGTGTTCAAGAGCAGTGGCCAGTACGCGGGCTCGTACGCCAGCTACGTGAACAACATTCCCGTGAACGGCGGCACCAACGTAGTGCCGCTGGGCCAGGGCTTCTTCGTGCGGACCACGGCCGCCGGCACCAGCGGCAGCATGACCTTCACCAACAGCGAGCGGATTACGACCTTTGACGCCACGTCCTTCCAGCGCACCACGGCCGACAACCGGCCCCAGCTCACGCTGGCCCTACAAGGTGCCAGCCGCCGCCTGCAAACCGCCATCTACACCCAACAGGGTGCCACGCCCGCATTCGACGCCGCGTTTGATGCCGGCTACTTAGCCAGCTCCAATGGCCTCACGCTGGCCACCGAGGCCGGCAACGAAGCGCTGGCCATCAACGGCCTGCCGGAACTCACCGGTGCCGATGTAGTGGTGCCCCTGCGTGTGGCGGCGGCCACGGCCGGCACCTACAACTTGGTGGTCGACAACCTGTCCAACCTGCCGGCCGGCTACTTCGCTTACCTGCGCGATGCGCTCACCGGCACCTATACCAACCTGGCCCAAACGCCCAGCGTGGCGCTGAGCCTGGCCGCCAACGGCGCCGCCGGTGGTCGCTACGCCGTGGTATTCAGCAAGCAGAGCCAGGCTCTGGCCGCGGCGCCGGCCGCCCTAGCGCAGCTGGCCTCGGTGTTCCCCAACCCGGCCCATGGCACGGCTACGCTGCTGCTGCCAGT
>NZ_BAAGZM010000239.1:0-6111 GCF_054778495.1 Hymenobacter agri | reverse complement strand
AGCGCGCTGCCGGCTCCGCTGCCCGTGGTGCGCTGCCAGCTCGACCCGCATCTGGCCCCCGAAATCTTGCTGCCCACAGCTTCGGCGCCGGCCCCGGTGGTTCCGCTCGTGCTGCCTGCGGCCGATATTGCGGCTTCTTCATCGTCAGTAGCTACTACCGTCTCTTCCACTCGCTCCATCCCTCACGCAATGCCGCACATCCGTCCCACCGAAGGCGATTACCTGCCCTACGCTCTAGGCTATATCAACCAGATTCCGGCCGACCAAGACCCGCTCGCGGCCCTGCGCGCCCAGCCGCAGGAAATCCACGCCGTATTTGCGGGCCTGAGCGAGGCCCAGGCCGAAAAGCCTTACGCCGATGGCAAATGGAGCCTGAAGGAAATGCTGCTGCATCAGATTGATTCTGAGCGCATTTTTGCCTACCGCGCCCTGCGTTTCGCCCGGGGCGACGACCAGGATTTGCGCGGCTTCGAGCAGGACGACTACGTGGCCAATAGCAACGCGAACGCCCGCGCCATCGCCAGCCTGCTGGCCGAGTACGATGCCGTGCGCGCCGCCACGCTGGCGCTGTTTGAGCATTTTGGTGAAGAGGAACTGAGCCGACGCGGTACCGCCAATGGTGGCCCAGCCACCGTGCGGGCGCTGCTCTACATCATCCCCGGCCACGAGCGGCACCACCTCAACATTATCCGCGAGCGGTATTTGCCCATTTTGTAGGTGTTTTCGCCAAAACGGCTACCTTCGCCCGACACAACGCGACGGCCCGCCCGCGCGTTGAAATCCCTGAAAATTCCCCTTCACTAAAAATTCTTTTCAACCATGGCCAAAGCCCAGGACGCCCGCAAAGAGAAAAAGAAAGAACCCGCCAAAACCATGAAGGAAAAGAAAGCGGAAAAAGACGAGAAGAAAGTTGCCCGCGCCCGCAAGCAGGAATAATTTTCTCTGGTCACATAATGCAAACGCCTTCCAGTTCAATAAACTGTGAAGGCGTTTACGTTTACCAACGCTTTCAAATGGAAATAAAGCTTTGCGAAGCGGAAGTAGAACAACTACTCTCCGCGGCTTGCATAAAGCTGGGCTTTTGCTTGCCCCCACCACTCTGCAGGCGGATTATACATAATCCACCCGCTGATATCGATAGATTTGTGGAAGTTGTGTACAGGGGCGAAGGCCTAGACCCGACACTGAAGAGCCCGTTGTACGACCAACTGCGCGAACTCGTGGCGAAAGCATTTGAACGGCATCGAACATAGCCAAACTAGTACTGGCCGCAATTGTCGCTACGCTTAAACTGCCGCCAACAACTAGAGTGTGTAGTAAACCTCTTTCTCCTTATCGTGGTGGCGGATGTAGCCGTGCAGCACCAGCTTTATCAGCGTTTGGTACGCGCGGCGCTTGCCGAAGTTGACCAGCTTCATGTACTGTGCCAGGGTAATGCGCGGGTGGGTTTTGAGGTAGTCGATAACCGTGAGCTCCTGTTTGTTAAGTGGGATTTTTTCGAAGCGGGCTTCGGGTTGCTGGCGCTCCAGTAGCTTCTCAGTGAGGCCGCTGGTTTGCACGCTGGCGTCGCGCACGCGCACGTAGCCGCGCCAGTCGTCGGGGCCCACGAGGGCGCGGTGGGGCTTGTCGGTGCTCTCGGGCACGGTCACGATGATGACGGTGCGGCCGGCGTTGTCTTCCACTTCGCGGAAGCGCAGGTTAGTAAGCGGGGGCTCGACGTAGTGCGCGGCCGCATCGCGCAGCACGAACAACTCTTCCTCCGCATCGCGCACGCCCAGTACCCGGCCGGCATCATCAACCCCCACCAGTACCTGGCCGCCACGCGTGTTGGCCAGCGACACCAGCGTGCGCGAAATACGGTGCGGGTGCGTGGTTTTCTGCTTGAATTCCAGCTCCTCGCCCTCGCCCCGCGCTATCAGCTCGTGTAAATCCATGGCCTAGTATACGCAAGCGGCCATAAAAAATGCCGCTTCTGATGAACAGAAGCGGCATTCAATATTTGTCAGCTAACAGCTAACTAGAAGGGCAGGTCGTTGTCGTCGTCGCTGGCGATGGGCGCAGCCGAAGGCTGGGCACGCAGCGTGGGGTTCTGGTTTTGAGCAGCGGGGCGGGGAGCCGACTGCTGCTGACCACCGCCACCGCCGTAGTTGGCAGCACCAGCGGGCTCAATTTTCCAGGCCTCCAGGTTGGTGAAGTACAGCATCTGGCCGTTTTTGTTGAAGCCGCGGCCGCGCAGGTTGAATGTCACCTTTACTTCGTCGCCCATTTTGTAGGGGTCGATGAGGCTGGTTTTGTCCTGAACCATTTGAAACTTAATATGCTCGGGATACTGGCCGTCCTGTACTTCCAGCACGAACTCGCGCTTGCGAAACTTTTCGCTCACCTGCTGTTCGTCAAAAATTTCGTGCAGCCGGCCGGTTACGTCGTATGCCATAAAAATGGGGTGTTTTGGTAGTAATAAACTTGAACATCAAACCTACGAAAAAAAACGCAAGCAGCCCCGTCGCCGTTCCATCCGGCTACCTTTGCGGCCACCTTTTTGCCGACTTTTTTACTCCTTATATATATGTACGCCCTCGCCCTCCACGGCGGTGCCGGCACCATTGCCCGCGCCTCCCTCTCGCCCGCCGACGAACAGCAGTACCGCGCCGCCCTCGAAACTGCCCTCACCATCGGCCACGACCTGCTCCGCGACGGAGCTGCTGCCCTCGATGCCGTGGAAGCCACCGTGCGCAGCCTCGAAGACTGCCCGCTCTTCAACGCCGGGCGCGGGGCCGTGTTCACCCACGACGGCCACCACGAAATGGATGCCGCCCTGATGGCCGGCCACACCAAGCTGGCCGGAGCCGTAACCGGCGTGCGCCAAGTGCAAAACCCCATCCGGGCCGCCCGCCTGGTGATGGAAAAAACAGAGCACGTGCTGCTGGGCTACCCCGGCGCCGACGAGCTGGCACGCGAATACGGCCTGCCGCTGCAGCCGGCCGAGTACTTCTTCACCCAAAAACGCTTCGACCAGCTGCAGGACGCCATCGCCGTCGGCAAAATGCAGCTCGACCACGCCGCCGACCCCAACTGGAAAAAAGGTACCGTGGGTGCCGTGGCCCGCGACCAGCACGGCCACCTGGCCGCCGCCACCAGCACCGGCGGCATGACCAACAAGCGCTACTCCCGCATCGGCGACACGCCCCTCATCGGGGCCGGCACCTGGGCCGATGCGCGTTGCGCCATCAGCTGCACCGGCAACGGGGAGTATTTTATTCGGGCGGTGGCAGCCTACGACGTGGCCTGCCTCATGGAGTACAAAGGCCTGAGCTTGGAAGAAGCTGCCCGCATCGTGGTGCAGGACAAGCTCGCGCCGGTGGGCGGCGAGGGCGGCCTCATCGCCATCGACGCCGATGGCAACGTGACGCTGCCGTTCAACTCCGAAGGCATGTACCGCGCCAGCCGCCGAGAAGGGGAGGCGGCGCGGGTAGCTATATATAAGGAGTAGTTGCTGGACGAGGAGAAAAGAATGAAAAGCAGAACGTCATGCTTCGACCAGCTCAGCATGACGTTCTGCTTTTCTGCTTCAGCGAAAACTACCAGCGCTGATGCACCAGCGGCCGGATGCGGCGGTCGTAAATCTCCCGCACGGCCTGCATTTGCTCGGCCGAGAGGGCCGGCAACTCGGCGGCTTTCAGGTTGGCCAGAATCTGCTCGGGGCTGGAGGCACCGGGGATGATGCAGCTCACTTCGTCGAACATGAGAATCCAGCGCAGGGCCTGGGCGGCTAATGGAGCTTGAGGGCCGAGGGCTTCCTGCAATTCGGCCACGGCTTCGAGTCCGGTTTGGTAGTCTACTCCCGAAAAAGTCTCGCCTTTATCGAAGGCTTCGCCGTGGCGGTTGAATGCGCGGTGGTCGTCGGGCGCGAAGTGGGTTTGGGGCGAGAACTTGCCCGTGAGCAGGCCGCTGGCCAGCGGCACCCGCACAATGAGGCCCACATCGCGCCGGGCGGCTTCTTTGAAAAGCAGCTCCGGCGGGCGCTGCCGAAACATGTTGAAGATGACCTGCACGGTCGTGACGTTCGGAAACTCGATGGCTTTCAGGCCTTCTTCTACTTTTTCGATACTCACGCCGAGGTGCTGAATTTTGCCTTCCTCACGAAGACGGTCGAAGAGCTCGAAAATTTCGGGGCGGTAGTACACTTCCGTAGGTGGGCAGTGCAGCTGCACGAGGTCGAGGGTTTCGAGCTGCATGTTGCGCAGGCTGTCTTCCACGAACTGACGCAGGGCGGCGGGCTGGTAGGCCTCGGCGGTGTGGGGCTGCAGGCGGCGGCCGCATTTGGTGGCCACGAAAATGCGCTCGGAGCGGGAGCGCACCAAGCGGCCCACGGCTTTTTCGCTTTCGCCGTCGCCATACACGTCGGCCGTATCAATGAAGTTGATGCCGGCATCGGCGGCGGCGTTCAGGATTTTATCGGCGTTGGCGTGGCTGAAGGGCTCGCCCCAGCGGCCACCCACCTGCCAGGTGCCGAGGCTGATTTCAGAGATGGAAAATCCGGTTTTGCCAAGTTTGCGGTATTGCATGATGCTTGAGATTGAAGAAAGAACAGAAGTCTTGTTAACGGCAAAGCCCGCTCATTGGTCGAATGAGCGGGCTTTGTAGCAGAAAACAGTGGCGTTATTCGGCGGCGGCCACGGTTGTAATCGTGGGCGTTGCCCGGATGGGCAGCGCGTCTTTGCTGACATAAAATTTACGCTCGCGCATGTCGTACACGTTGCCTTTGGCCAGCACGTGCATGGTCACGTTTTCGATGGAAAGCACGGTGCCTTTCTTGGCGGCAGCGGCGTTGTTGTGCTGAATGTCGTGCCCGTCGAGAATGATAACCAGGTTAGAACCAATGGTTTCGACCCAATTGCCCTCGGTGATGAGCACGCCGGTATCTTCGCCCAGGCCAATGCCAATGAGCTTGGGATGCAGCGCCACCGACTCGATGAGGCGGCCAAACCGGCCCCGCTTCACGAAGTGCGAATCGACGATGGCGGCGGGCAGGAGGCCCAGGCCCACGCCCATCTTCACGGCCCCTTTCAGCAGCGCATCCGGCACCGAGCCGCCCCGAATCATGTGCTGTGACATGGCCATGGCGCCGGCGCTGGTGCCGGCAATCACGAAGTTGGGCTCAGCATAGTAGCGCTGCATCATGCGGTCCATGAAGTCGGTTTCGCCGAACATCTCGCGCAGGCGCGACTGGTTGCCGCCCGAAAACATGATGACGTCGGCCGCCATCAGGCGCTCCAGGTACTCGGGCTGCCGCGCATCTTCGGGCGTGCGAATGTCCATGATGCCCACGTTCAGGCAATTGAGCATCGCAAACGAGCCGGTGTAGATTGGTCCGACTTCTTCCGGAATCATCGACGCCGTGGTAATGACTTCGATGCGCGGGTCGAGCTTGCCGGTTTCGAGCACGATGCGCTTGAGGATGCCCAACTCGAAAAAGTTGAGGTAATACTTGCGACGGGTTCTCGGATTGGGGTACGTGCCCTTATCCTCGTTGCCGCCCACGGCGATGAGCTTGCCAAGCGGTATGATGGTTTTCAACGGAAAGCAGGTGTTAGGGAGTGAAGCAAAACGACTGGGGCCCGGCGCGGTGGCCGGGTGGGAGCCAGGCCCGGGGCAAAGTTCGGGCCGGATGGGGAAACTAACCGCAAATTATCGGGGCGCGGTTGGTGCAGGCGGCGCGGCCAGCAGCGCGTCGAGTGTGCCGGTGGCCACCGAGTGGTAGTTAGGCCGTGCTTCCTGATAAATAGCTTGCGCCCGGGCCGGACCATCGGGCGTGGCCAGCAGCGCCCGGTACAGCGGCACCAGAAACTTGCGCCGCCCCACATGCCGCAGAAATTTGGTCAGGGCCGCGTCGGCCGGTGCGTAGCCCGCCCGCAGCGTGTGTGGAAACCAGGCCGCGAGAATTTCGGCGTTGCCGGAATTGGTGAAGCCAAACGCCGCGTCTAGGTCGGCCAGCTGTTCGGTGGTGAGGGTAGTGGGCAGGTTGTTCAGGAAGTGCACCCACTCGTGGCTGCTCCAGCCCGCGATGCCCGGCAGGAGGGAGGCCGCCCCCGCGCCGCCCGCCAGCCGGCC
>NZ_BAAGZM010000238.1:0-6155 GCF_054778495.1 Hymenobacter agri | reverse complement strand
GGGCCGGCCGTCGGCCAGCACGGCGGCCAGCGCGGCCAGGGTGAGGGGCTGCGCGGGCGAAATGGTATGGGTGGGCATTGAGGGAAAAAGGGGTGGGTTGGGGGGGGCTGCAAAACTAGGGGTATTTCGGCAGCCTGTCCACCATAGAACCGAGTAGCGCATCGGGCCTTTGTCGGCTTTCTAATAATTGAATTATATAGTATATGTATTATATTTAAGCTTGTTCCCCGCCTGGGGTTGTGCTTTTCTTCTCCTCTTTTCTGCGTTCGCTATGAAATACATGTCATTTTCCCGGGCCTTTCTGCGGCTGCCGCATCGGTGGATGCTGCTGTTGCTTGGGCTGCTGGCCGGGCCGGCCCGCGCCCAGTTTCCTTCCACGGCGAGCACCTCGCAGTTTGTGTGCAATGCCCCCGGCAACCAGTTTGGCGTGCAGGCCCTGCCCGATGGGGCGGGCGGCTCCTTCGTGGTTTGGATTGACAAGCGCAACGGCAATAGCTCCGGCCTCGGCACCGGCATCTACGCCCAGCGCCTGAACGCGGCGGGCGTGCCGCTATTGGCCGCCAACGGTAAGCGCCTGTTTCAGACCGGCAGCCGTGAAATTTTTGGGATGAAGGTGGTGCCCTGGCAGTACGGCTACCTGGTGGCCTGGGTGCAGGGAGCGTTTGGCGTTGGCGGCGATACCGTGCGCTGCCAGTTCTACAGCGCCACCGGCGACCCGCAATGGTCCTATCCGACGGTGGTGGCCTACCGCACGCTGCCCACTGTCATCTACGAAAGCGAGCAGGGGCTCAACATTCTGCCCACCAGCACGGGGGCTACCATCACCCACGCCCTGGCCCTGAATGGCGGTAGTGCCCGCTTCACCTTCAATAAAATCGGGCCGACCGGAGTGTTGAGCTACCCCAACAACGACCGGCAGGTGCAGGTGCTGCCCGTCGGCAGCTTTGCTTCTGACTACTACCACACGGTGGGCGACGGGGCCGACGGTTTCTACCTCGTAGCCAGTGCCGGCGGGCTGGGCTCGCCCATCTATGCCCAGCGTTTCGGCGCCGCCGGGGCGGCCAACTGGGCCAACTACGCCGTTATATCAGCCGGTGGGGTCTCCGGGCGCGGCTCCGACTGGCAACTGCTCACCGACCCGGCCAGTAACCTCTACGTAGCCTGGACCTCGAACGGCGGCGACCCGCTGGTGTCGAAGGTGCTGCCCACGGGCGCGCTGGGCTGGGCCGCCCCCGGCTACGTAGCCCTCAGCACCGACCCGGCATTCCAAACCAACCCCGATGCCCTCTGGTACAACAATGCGCTGTGGATGATATGGGAAGACGCGCGCGGCGGCAGCGGCAATTTCGATTACAAGTGCTACGCCCAGAAAATTGACGCTGCCGGCACCCCCGCCTGGGCCGCTGGCGGCTTGCCCGTCTACGGGTTGTCGGCGGGGTATCCGCGGCCCAAGCTCGCGCCTTCCGACAATGGCTCCGTGATGGCCTTCTACTCCACTGATACCAACGCGGCCAACTTCCGCGCCCAGAAAATTCTGCCTGCCGGCACCCTGGCTTTTGCCGCGCCCGGCGTTGTGCTACATTCGGTGGCCGACAACCGGCCCTTTGAGCTCGACTACGTGCCCGTGGGCCAGCCCAACGGCTCGGTGCAGGTGTTTTGGTCGTCGCCGGGGGCAGCGCCCACCGGGCGCGACATCGTGGCCGGCCGCATGCAAAGCTCCGGCACGCTACTCGGCATCGAGCGTGCCGCCGAGGCCCTGGGCTTTGTAGTGTATCCCAACCCGGCGGCTATGGAATTGAAGCTACAGTTTCCGGCGGCCATCCGTCCCACCAGCCTGCGCTTGTATGACGGGCAGGGCCGTTTGGTGCGGGCTTTTGCCGAGGCAGTGGGGCCGCTGTCGCTGCGTGGGCTGTCGGTGGGGCTGTATGTGCTACGGGCCACGCTGGCCGGGCAGGAGGTGAGCCGGCGCGTGGTGGTAGAGTAAAAACAGGTTGAAAATAAGCACGTCATGCTGAGCTGGTCGAAGCATCTCTACCGCAGCAGTAATCAATGTTACTTGCGCGGTAGAAATGCTTCGACCAGCTCAGCATGACGTTTCTGAGTTTTGGCTGGCGATGTACTTACTCCGCCGTCAGCGCGGCCACCACTTCGCCCAGCGGCAGCACGCGTTCCACGCCAGTTTGCATGATTTTGACCTTCGCCACGCCTTGGGCGATTTCTTCCGGCCCGAGCACAATCACCAGCGGAATGCCCTTGGCATCAGCGTATTTGAACTGCTTTTGCAACTTGCTCGCATCGGGGTACAGCTCGCTGGGGATGCCAGCGGCGCGCAGCTGCGCCAGCAGCGGCAGCGCGGCTCGGCCGCTGGCCACGTCAAAATGCGTGATGAGGCAGCGGGTGGGCGTTTCGCCGGTCTGGGTGAACAGGTCGAGCGCCTCCAGGCAGTCATACAGACGGTCGACGCCGAACGAGAAGCCCACGCCCGATACGCCCGGCAGCCCAAACGAGCCGGTGAGGTTGTCGTAGCGCCCGCCGCCGCTCACGCTGCCCATCTGCACGTTGTTGATTTTGACCTCGAAAATGCAGCCCGTGTAGTAGGAGAGACCCCGCGCCAGCGTGGGGTCGAATTCCAGCCGGTCGAACTGCTTGAAGCCCGAGGCCACGAGCAGGTCGCGCACCTGGGCCAGCTCGGTGAGGCCGCGGTAGTTGGCGGCGGCATCTTCGTCGGCCGCGTCGGGGCGCGCGCCATCGGGCTCCACGCCGGCCGTTACGAAGCCGGCCAGCAGGCGCTGCAGCTTCTCCTCGTAGCTGCCTTCCACGGTCAGCAGCTCAAACAGCGTGTCGATGGTACCTTCCGAGAAGCCGCGCTCCAGCAGCTCCTTGCTCACACCGTCGCGCCCGATTTTATCGAGCTTGTCGATGGCTACGAACAGGTCGGTTTCGCGGCCCTCGCCGCCCAGCGCCTGATAGATGTTGCGCAGGACGCCGCGGTGGTTGATTTTGATGGTGAAGTCGTGCAGGCCGAGGCCGCCCAGCACCTGGGCCATCATCAGCACGATTTCGGCTTCGCAGAGCAGCGAGTCGGTGCCCACCACGTCGGCGTCGCACTGGTAAAACTCGCGGTAGCGGCCGCGCTGGGGGCGGTCGGCGCGCCACACGGGCTGCATCTGGTAGCGCTTGAAGGGGAAGGTGAGCGTGCCGCGGTTCATGGCCACGTATCGGGCGAAGGGCACGGTGAGGTCGTAGCGCAGGCCTTTCTCGGCCACTTTGGGTAGCAGGGCCTTGCTGCCGGTGACCAGGTCGTCGGCCGTCACGTCTTTGGCAAAATCGCCGGAGTTCAGTACTTTAAACAGCAGTTGGTCGCCCTCGTCGCCGTACTTGCCGGTGAGCACGGAGAGGTTCTCCAGCGTCGGCGTTTCGAGCGGCGCGTAGCCAAACGACTCGAACGTGCGGCGGATGACGTTGAAAATGTGCTGGCGGCGCGCCACCTGCGCGGGGCCAAAATCGCGGGTGCCCTTGGGAATACTCGGTTTTTGCATAACGGGGGCAAAGGTAGGCAGGGGGCTGAATCAACTTTTCGGAAGTTGCCCAGGCTACGTTCTAAACAAGCGGAAACGTGTTTTGCCCCCAATAACGCCGTTATTACATCCATATGGTTTCGTGCGGCCAAGACTATAGCGAATACTTGCCCAGAGGCAGATTCAACCCTCTGTAATGGCTCGCACCGCCAAAAAACAGCCCTAAACCCGTGTACAGCATAAGCAGCTCCACTGAATGATGGGACTTGCTCAACGACCAGCCGGCCGAACCTACGTACAGTATAGGTCACGCAACACCAGCGGCCAGTATGCCACCCAGCAGGCATGTGAAGAGTAGCGAAACCCTTTTCTTCATTAATGCAAGTGCCATGAAAGAGAAGGCGCATAGCAGCATGTAAGCTGGTGACAGGCTCACGAGCTCAACCAAGAAATTGACAAAAAAAGCTGTGCCCCATTTGACCAAGGGTTGGCCGTGAAGCATTGACCAGGGCATCATGGACAAACTAGGCGAAAACATGCGAACCAGTGCAGCCAAGCCGCAGCAGCTGAACCAAATTAGAAGCAGGCTTCGTGTTTCACGCATCTGGAGTTTCAGGGAGTGTCAACTTGGTAAAAGTAACTAGGAGCCTAGCCGCTTGGCAAGCAGGTAGGGCTTTCGATTCATGGCTACGGGGCATTCAGCAATTGTAGCCGACGAATAACGGTAGCAGGTGCAATGATTATCAAAACGAAAAACCCCGCCGCCGGACGAACCGACGACGGGGCCTTTTCTGCAGAAAGGAAGGGGAGCAATTATTCTTTTTTGAACTCGAACTCGCCGCCGCCCTGCTTCAGCTTAAAGGTAGGCTGGTCGGCCGAGAATTCCACACGCAGCTGGGCTGGGTCGAACTTGAACACACCGGGGCTCACGGCCTCCAGCGGGAAAGCGGGCTGGCCAGTGGCTTGGGCCTTGAGCACATTACCCTCGCGGGTGAAGGTGATTTTGAGCGGAATCTGGGGGCTGCCGTAAGTGCCGGCGTAGCGGTCGAGGTCGGCCGGCGCGGGGGCATAGTTGGTGGGCTGCAGCTCAGGCTTTAAGGCCACGCGGACATCGCGCTGGGCCAGGGCCCAGGCCGTGTGGAAGATGAGCTGGTCGCGCCGGGCCATGGCCGGGAAGTCGATGAACTCCACATCATCCGTCGCCTTGTGGTACTGCGGGTGCAGGCCGCTGGTGTAGAAGATGATGGGCACGTTGTGCTTGGCGAAGTTGTAGTGGTCCGAGCGGTAGTAAATCTGCTCAGGGTCGGCCGGGTCGTTGTATTTGTAGTCGAGGGCCAGCGGGTTGTACTGCTGGTTGGTGGCCTCGCTCAGGGTGTTGAGCTCGGTGCTGAGGCGGTCGGCACCCACCAGGTACACGTAGTCGCCCTTGCCCTGGTGCAAGCTGTCCACGCGGCCCACCATGTCGATGTTCAGGTCGGTTACGGTTTTTTCGAGCGGGAACACGGGGTGGTCGGTGTAGTACTGCGAGCCGAGCAGGCCTTCTTCCTCGCCGGTGTTGGCCAGAAACAGGATGCTGCGGCGCGGGCCGTGCCCGTCCTTCTTGGCCTGCGAAAAGGCGCGGGCCATGGCCAGCACGCTCACCGTGCCCGAGCCGTCGTCGTCGGCGCCGTTAAACACCACGCCGTCCTTGATGCCAAGGTGGTCGTAGTGGGCCGATACCACGATGACTTCATCCTTTTTGTCGCTGCCTTCGAGGTAGCCCAGCACGTTTTCAGTGGTGAATGGCTCAGTGGTCAGCTTGGCTTGGGCTGTGGCGTTGGTGGCCGGCTTGAAGGGCGAGGCCACCGGCTTGCCAGCCTTGGCCACGCTCTGGCGGTACTTGTCGAGGCCGGCCGGGGTGGTGCCGAGTAGCTTGGCGCCCATTTCGGGCGACACCACCAGGATGTTGAACCCCTGCTTTTTCTTCTGGTCGCCGTCGAAGGTCAGGTCTTCGTGGCCCATAATCTGGTCGAAGGTTTTGGGCACGGCCGTGTAGGCGGCGGCCGTGGGCATCACGATGATGATGGTGCGCGCCCCCAGCGGGAAGATGGATTTGCGCCGGGCGCCCAGCCCTTCGAGCGAGGCCGGAGCGTAGGGGCTGGGTTTGCCGTCGGGGCCTAGCAGCGACTTCCCGTCGGTTGTCAGCGGCTCGCCAGCCAGCAGAATAATGTCCTTGCCCTTGTAGTCAGCCGGCGTGGCGAAGTCCGAATATTTGTCTTCCTTGATGCCGTAGCCCACAAACACCGGCTGCAGCGAGGTGGCCGTAGCGAAGGCGTCGGTCATCACGCCGTAGAAGTCACGCTTACCCTGAAAAGTCTGGCTGCCCACTTTCACGGTGCTGGCCGGCAGGTCGAGGCTGGTGCGCTTCATGCCGAAGTGCTGGATGTAGGGGTTGTCGGAACCCGCCACGGGGCCGGCCAGGCCGTCGGCCGCGAAGGCCTTGGCGATGTAGTCGGCGGCCATTTTCTGGCCTTTCTTGCCGGTTTCGCGCCCCTCGTAGGCATCCGAAGCCAGCACGTCGAGGTCGGCCTTGAGGCCGGCAGGGGTGATAGTGGCGGCGTAGGGCAGCGACCAGTCGGTGGGCGCGGCGGCCGGGGC
>NZ_BAAGZM010000237.1:0-6179 GCF_054778495.1 Hymenobacter agri | reverse complement strand
ACGGTGGCGTCGAGCAGGGTGTTGCCGGGGCCGGTGTCGGTGCTGAAGGCGGTGGTGGCGTCGCCGCCCGCGCGGGGCAGGTAGGTGAAGTTGGCTATGCCGCCGAGGTTGAGCAGCAGCCGCTCCTCGTCGGGGCTGCTGAGCAGCAGGAAGTCGCCGTAAGCGGCCAGCGGGGCACCTTCGCCGCCGGCGGCCACGTGCTTTTGCCGGAAGTCGGAGAGCGTAATGATGCCGGTGGCCACGGCCAGGTGGTCGCCGTCGCCGATTTGTAGGGTGGCGTGCAGGTCGAAATTAGGGCGCTGGTGCTGGTGGCGCGGGGCATGGTAGATGGTCTGGCCGTGGCTGGCGATGAGGTCGACTTCGGCCGGGGCCACCTGCCATTTTTCCAGGCAGGCCAGCACGGCGCGGGCGTGCAGCCGCCCCAGCCAGGGGTTAAGCAGCGTGAGAAACTCCAAACTCACGGTATCGCGGGCAAATACTTCGCGGATGCGCTGCTTCGTGTCCTCACTATACGGTACAGTTTGGAATTGCTCCAGCGTAAGTTTGGTGCCCGCACCGTGGCCTTCGAGCCGGCACAAGGCTACGTCGAGCCCATCGAGCGAAGTACCCGACATCAGGCCAATAACGCGCCGACTTGGCTGATTGCTAATTCGGTACAGGCGCTCAAGTGATGAATTCATTCTAGGGCTTTTGAGAACTGCGCTAGCAGTACAAACTGATTTTGTGCCGTGTTGTGCCTCTCGTGTGGCCTGAATGGGCAAATAACGCACTATTCGTTTCAGGAGGCTGTAGTGCGAGCTTTCAGTTCGCGCTACATAATCTCCCAGCGCACAAACGCTTCGATGCCCTCGTACTCGGGCAGGCCCAGTTCATCGTAGAGCTTGGCGGTGGTGCGGTTGCGGGCCTCGCTGCGCTGCCAGAACTCGCGCTGGTCGGCCCCCGGGAATAGCGGCCGGTCTTTCTGGCTCTGGTGCTTAAAGATGGCGCGGCGCTTGCGCGTGAGCTCCTGCGGCGAAAGCGGCACGGCCATCTCAATCTGGTCCACGTCCCACTCCTGCCAGGCCCCGCGGTAGAGCCACACCCAGCAGTCGTCGAGCCAGGGCGTGCCCGAGGCCTTGAGCCGGCGCAGGCTCTCGAAGATGGCCGCAAGGCACACGCGGTGCGTGCCGTGCGGGTCCGAGAGGTCGCCGGCGGCGTAAATCTGGTGGGGCTGAATGCGGTTGAGCAGCTCCATGGTCAGGCGCAGGTCTTCGTCGCCGAGGGGCTTTTTGCGCACGCGGCCGGTCTCGTAAAAGGGCAAATCCTGGAAGTGGGCGCGGGTATCGGGGTCGAGGCCGGCGTAGCGCAGGGCGCTTTTGGCCTCGCCGCGCCGGATGAGGCCCTTAATCTGCTGCACCTCGTCGGAATCGACCTGGCCGGGCTCCTTGGTTTTCAGAAACGCCGCCACGCGGTGGTACAGCTCCTCGGCGGGCTCGTCGGAAGGCAGGCGAAAGGCGTGGTCGTAATCGGCTACGAACTCGGCGAAGCGGATGGCCTCGTCATCGAACACGGCAATGTTGCCCGAGGTCTGGTAGGCCACGTGCACCTCGTGGCCCTGGTCGACGAGCCGCAGCAGCGTGCCGCCCATCGAAATCACGTCATCATCGGGGTGCGGGCTGAAAATCAGGACGCGCTTCGGAAACGGCGCGGCGCGCTCTGGGCGCGAGGAGTCGTCGGCATTGGGCTTGCCCCCAGGCCAGCCGGTGATGGTATGCTGCAGCTCGTTGAAGACGCGAATGTTGAGGCCGTAGGCCGGGCCGGATTGCGCTAGCAGCTCGGAGAGGCCGTTTTCGTTGTAGTCCTCGTCGGTCAGCTTCAGAATGGGCTTGCTCACGGTGCGGGCCAGGCCAGTCACGGCCTTGCGCACGGTGGCCGCATCGTGCCAGTCGCAGGGCAGGCCGCGCAGCCAGGGCGTTTTGCGGGTGGTGAGCTCGGCCCCGGCGGCCTCATCCAGCACCACCTGCACATTGGGGTGGCGTTGCAGGTAGGTGGCCGGCACCGAGTCGGTTACCTCGCCTTCTACCATGCGCTTCACCACGGCGGCTTTGCCCTCGCCCCAGGCCAGCAGCACAATCTGGCGGGCTTCGAGAATAGTGCCCACGCCCATCGTGAGGGCCCGGCGCGGTACGTTTTCCTCGCCGTAGAAGTCGGCTGCGGCGTCGGTGCGCGTTACGTGGTCGAGGGTGATGAGGCGGGTGCGCGAGGCCGGGCCGGAGCCGGGCTCGTTGAAGCCGATGTGGCCTGTGCGCCCAATGCCCAGCAGCTGCAAGTCGATGCCGCCCGCCGCCCGAATCTGCTCCTCGTAGCGCTGGCAGAACGCGGCCACTTCAGCTTCAGGGACAGTGCCGTCGGGGATGTGCACGTTTTCGGGCCGGATGTCGACGTGGTCGAACAGGTACTCGCGCATGAAGCGCACGTAGCTCTGCAGCGAGCCCGGGGCCATGGGGTAATACTCGTCGAGGTTGAAGCTGATGACGTTCTGGAAGCTCAGGCCGTCTTCGCGGTGCAGCCGCACCAGCTTCTCATATACGCGGGTGGGGGAGGAGCCGGTGGCCAGGCCCAGCACGCAGGCCCGCCCCTCGGCGGCGCGGGCGCGGATGAGGGCGGCAATCTGGGCTGCTACGGCCGCCGACGCGGCTTCCGAATCGGCATAAAGCTGAACCGGCAGGTGGGCGCCCGCCGTAGCAGGCAAGGTGGCAAGCAGGGTGGGCATGGGCGAGACGGGAAAAGGTGGAAGGAATGGTTCGGATAAGGCTGTGCGACGCTAAAAAGCAAGTTTTCAATCAAAAGATAAGTCGTACAGTCGGGCCGTAACGAGGCGGGCCAAGTGACGCAACCGATTGCGGAAGCATTTGCCAGCAAAATAGCCCTAATTTTATTGAAAGCGAACGGGACAAATTGGCCGGAAGCGTTGCAAATTTGGCCTTTTAGCGCTCTGCGTAATTTTTGCCATCGGCCCGTATTCTGCTACTCGGCGTGTGGGGCCGGTTGCCACCAGCCGGTATTCTGCCCTCTCTGGTTCTCTGCAAATTCTCACCCCCATTTTTCTCACCCATTTCAATTTCCATCATGAAGAAACCCTACTGGCTATTACTGCTGGTGCTGGCTGTGCTACTCGCGCCACCCGGCTGGGCCCAAACGGCCCGCTCCATCTCGGGCATTGTAACATCCAGCACCGACCAATCGCCCCTGCCGGGCGTGACGGTGCTGGTGAAAGGCACCACCAACGGCAGCACCACCGGCTCCGACGGCCGCTACTCGCTCTCGGCCGAGCCGGGCGCTACGCTCGTGTTCAGCTTCATTGGCTACGCGGCGCAGGAGCGCACCGTGGGCAATAGCAGCACCATCGACGTGGCCCTGAAGGAAAGCACCACCGGCCTCGATGAGGTGGTAGTGACGGCCTACAACATCAAGCAGGAAAAGCGCACGCTCGTGACGGCCGTGCAGGAAGTAACCAGCAAAGACATTATTGACTCGCGCCAGCCCAACATCGTGAACGCGCTGCAGGGCAAGGTGGCCGGCGTCGAC
Source organism: Hymenobacter agri (assembly GCF_054778495.1). Classification (NCBI taxonomy): domain Bacteria; kingdom Pseudomonadati; phylum Bacteroidota; class Cytophagia; order Cytophagales; family Hymenobacteraceae; genus Hymenobacter; species Hymenobacter agri. The sequence goes on along the minus strand of NZ_BAAGZM010000237.1, from coordinate 2,612 downwards.
ATCACGTCGTCGGGCGGGGCGCCGGGCGAGGGCGCGGCCATCGTTATCCGGGGCGGTACCTCGCTCGATGGCACCAACCAGCCGCTGTTCGTCATCGACGGGATGATTATGGACAACGGCTCGTTTCAGGAGAGCACGGCGCCGGGCGCGGGCTCGCAGTTCAACGGCCTGCTGGGCCGCTCGGTGGGCGCCAGCAACCGCGCCGGCGACCTCAACCCCGAAGACATTGCCAGCATCACGGTACTGAAAGGCCCGGCGGCGGCGGCCCTCTACGGCCTGCGCGCCAGCAGCGGCGCGGTGGTGATTACCACCAAGAAAGGCACGGCCGGCGCCACCACGCTCAACTTCCGGACCCAGGTATCGGTGGATGAGGTGAACCGCCTGCCCAAAATGCAGGGCCTCTACGGCCAGGGCTCGAACGGTATCCTCGATGCCACTACGCGGGTATCGTTCGGGCCGCGCATCCCCGACGGGCAGCCGGTGTACGACAACCTGGGCAATTTCTTTCGCAAAGGCTTCACCTACCAGAACTTCCTGAACATGTCGGGCGGCTCCGACAAGGCTTCGTTCTTCGTGTCGGCCTCTAACCTGCAGCAGTCGGGCGTGGTGCCCAACAGCAACTACGACAAAACCACGGTGCGCCTTTCGGGCACGGCGGCCATCTCGCCCAAGCTGAGCGTGAGCGGCTCGGCGCAGTACCTCACCTCGGGCGGGCAGCGGCCCATTCAGGGCCCGGGCCTGCTCACCACGGCGGGCACGTCGTCGGGCGGCTTCATGCTGAGCTTGTTGAACTGGCCGCGCAACGACGATGCCCGCAACTACCTCAACCCCGACGGCAGCCGCCGCCGCTTGCTGGCCCTGGGCAACGGCGTGGATGCCGACGCCGACAACCCCTACTGGACGGCCTACAACAACCCCCAGACCGAGCGCATCAACCGCTTCATCGGCAACGCGCAAGTGAGCTTCAAGGCCACCAACTGGCTCACGCTGAGCCATAATATTGGTACCGATATCTATACCTCGCGCAACACTTCGGTGCGCGCCGTGGGCACCTCGCAGGTGGGCAACCAAAACGGCGGCATCGCCGAAACCGTGGACCAGTTCCGCTCCATCACGGCCACCACGCTGGCCACGTTTGCGCACGATTTCTCGCCCAACTTCGGCGGCTCGCTCATCCTGGGCAACACCATTGAGGAGAACAAAGACCAGGCAGTGGACTACCTGGGCCTGATTTTCCAGAACCCCAACTTCGTGGGCCTGAACAACACAGTGAACCGCAGCGCCCTGCAGCGCGACTACACCCGCCACGTAATTGGCAACTTCGCGCAGCTGAACGGCACGCTGTTCAACCAGCTGTTCATCCAGCTGCAGGCCCGCTACGACCAGTCGTCGACGCTGCCGCGCCCCGACCAGGGCAAGAACTTCGGCAAGAGCTTCCTCTACGGCTCGGCCGGCCTGGGCTACGAGTTCACGAAGGCGCTGGGCCTCGACCAGAGCAACATTCTGAACTACGGCAAGCTGCGCGCCTCGGTGGCCGAAGTGGGCAAGGACACCAACCCCTACCGCATCGAGTCGGCCCTGACGCAGAACACCTACATCGGCGGCGGCTTCCGCAACGACTTCTTCGGCTCGAACCCCATTCTCAAGCCCGAGCGCACCCGCACCTACGAGGCAGGCATCGCGCTGCAGTTCCTCAAAAACCGCCTGGGCTTGGATTTCAACTACTACTACTCGCGCACCAGCGACCAGATTATTGCGCCCCGCGTGAGCCAGGCCACCGGCTTCATCCTGCAGTACATCAACGGCGGCCTCGTGACCAACGAGGGCCAGGAAGTGTCGCTCACGGGCTCGCCGGTGAAGGGCCGGAATTTCAGCTGGGACATTGTGGCCAACTTCTACCACAACACCAACAAGGTGCAGGAGCTGCCCTTCCCGCTCACGGTGGTGTACCAGTCCGATGCCTTCATCACTGATATTCACGAGGGTGGCGCCTTCCCCGGCCGGGCCATCTCGGGCGTGGCTTCGACCGATTTCGTGCGCGTAACCGACCCCAACAGCCCGTACTACAACCAGGTCATCATCGGGGCCACGGGCTACCCGAGCGTGAACTCCACCTTTGCGTACGCCGGCAACCGCGCCCCGCGCTTCACCACCCAGCTCACCAACACCTTCACCTACAAAGGCCTGTCGCTGACTTCGCTGCTCGACTTCCGCGTGGGCGGCGTGGTGATTAACGGCAACGACTGGTACCAGACCCGCGTGGGCACCTCGGCGCGCACCGCCGACCGCTACAAGCAAGTGGTGTTCGATGGCGTGGTGGTGACCGCACGCGATGCTAACGGCAACGCCACGGCCTACGCGCCCAACACCAAATCGGCGGAGCTGACCCAGACCTACTACACCAGCATTCTGGGCGCGGCGGGCACGGCCTTCATCGAGGACGGCTCGTGGGCCCGCCTGCGCTACGTGACGCTGAGCTACGCCGTGCCGGCCAGCCTGCTGAGCCGCACCCGCTTCATCAAGGGCGTGGAGCTGAGCGTGACCGGCCGTAACCTGGTGCTGCTGACCAACTACTCCGGTGCCGACCCCGAAACGTCGGCGGCCGGGGCGGG
>NZ_BAAGZM010000236.1:0-6204 GCF_054778495.1 Hymenobacter agri | reverse complement strand
GCAGCAGCCTGCGCCGTTGCGTGCGCTTGGCCGCCGGCATGCCCGACTTCCGGGCGCTGGCCGTGAACGGGGCTTTTTTTGGCAACCGCGGCGCTACCGCCACTCAGCAGATTGCCTTCAGCCTGAACACCGCCGCCGCGTTGCTGGCCGAACTGCCCGACGCCGACATGCTGGCTGAGCAGGTGGCGGCGGCGCTGCACCTCCACGTGGCCGTAATGCCCGGCTACTTCCTCGAAATCGCGAAGCTGCGCGCCTTGCGCAAGCTGTGGGCCACGCTGCTGCACGCCTTTGGCCTGCCGACGGAGTTGAACGCCAACCTGCGCATTCACACCATGACGGCTACCTGGACGCAAACCACCCTCGACGCGCATACCAACCTGCTGCGCCACACCACCGAGGCCATGAGCGCCGTGCTCGGCGGGGCCGATTCGCTGAGCGTGGCCCCCTACGACTGCCTGTTTGCCGAAAGCAACGAGTTTTCGGCCCGCCTGGCGCGCAACCTCTCGGTGCTGCTGCGCGAAGAAGCCGGCCTGGGTCGCGTGCAGGACCCCGCCGCCGGCTCCTACTACCTCGAAACCCTGACCGACCAACTGGCCCAGGAAGCCTGGGCACTGTTTCAGCGCACCGAAGAAGCCGGCGGCCTGCCGCAGGTGCGCGCCCAAATTCTGGAGGAAATCAAAGCCGTGGCCAACGAAACCTTCCGGCGCATGGCCAGCGGCCAGCAGGTGGTGGTGGGCACCAACCGCTTCCAGAACCAGCAGGAGAAATTCAGCTTCCACCCCAAAAAGCTGCTGCGCTCGGCCGAGTTCGATGTGACGCGCGCGGCCTACCCCACCGAGGTGCTGCGCCTGGCCACGGCCCTGCACTTCGAGCGGCGCGACCGCAAGAGCAAGCGCGCGGCCGTGGTGCTGCTCGGCGCTAATACTAACCAGGTGATTCTGGAAAGCTTCCTGCAGCTGCTGCAGGAGCACGAGCGGCCCGAGCTGGCGGCCAGCCACCCGGCCGGTACGCTCTCGCTACTCTACTCTTCGGCCGAAGAGGCTACGCTGATGTACGCCACGCCCGAGCAGTTCCGCCGCTTCGCCCGCTTCATTTACCAGATTCCGACCGAGAAGCAGCACTTTATTCCGCCGGCTTTGCTCTCGGCCGATTTGGCGACCATGCACGAAGCCGTGCGCGTGTTCGGCTTCCAGGAAATGAAAGTGCAGGGTTACACGACGGAAGAGGTGCTTGCTCGTTTGCAGGGGCGGAAACTCAATTAAAAATGCTTACTAAGAACGTCATGCTGAGCTTGTCGAAGCATCTCTACCGCGCAGTGCAATCCAATCGACTGGGTTCACTGCTGCGGTAGAGATGCTTCGACAAGCTCAGCATGGCGTTCTGGACGTACTTAGAATTCCCTAAAATGAAGCCCGACTTCTCCTCCATTCCTTACGATGCCGCCGCTGCCCCGGCCGCCCCCGCCGCCGCCGAAACGGCCGCTACGCCCACCCCCGAGGGCATTGCCATCAAGCCCGTGTACACGGCGGCCGACGTGGCCGGCCTCGACCACCTGGGCTTCGGCGCGGGGCAGGCGCCCTACCTGCGCGGGCCCTACGCCTCGATGTACACGCAGAACCCGTGGACCATCCGGCAGTACGCGGGCTTCTCGACGGCCGAGGAATCGAACGCCTTTTACCGGCGCAACCTGGCCGGTGGGCAGAAGGGCCTGAGCGTGGCGTTTGACCTGGCAACGCACCGTGGCTACGACTCCGACCACCCCCGCGTGCAGGGCGACGTGGGCAAGGCCGGCGTGGCCATCGATTCGGTGGAGGACATGAAAATCCTGTTCGACCAGATTCCGCTCGACCAGATGTCGGTGAGCATGACCATGAACGGGGCGGTGCTGCCGGTGCTGGCCTTCTACATCGTGGCGGCTGAGGAGCAGGGCGTGAGCCCGGAGAAGCTGTCGGGCACCATTCAGAACGACATTCTGAAGGAATTCATGGTGCGCAACACCTACATCTACCCGCCCGCGCCGAGCATGCGCATCATCGCCGATATTTTCAGCTACACGGCGGCGAAGATGCCCAAGTTCAACTCCATTTCCATCTCCGGCTACCACATGCAGGAAGCCGGCGCCACCGCCGACCTAGAGCTGGCCTACACCCTGGCCGACGGCCTGGAGTACGTGCGCGCCGGCCTCGCGGCGGGCATGGCCATTGATGAGTTTGCGCCGCGCCTGAGCTTCTTCTGGGCCATTGGCATGAACCACTTCATGGAGATTGCCAAGCTGCGCGCCGGTCGCCTGCTCTGGGCCAAGCTCATGAAGCAGTTCAACCCGACTAACCCCAAAAGCCTGGCCCTGCGCACGCACTGCCAGACGTCGGGCTACTCCCTCACAGAGCAGGACCCCTACAACAACGTGGCCCGCACGGCCATTGAGGCGCTGGCGGCCGCGCTGGGCGGCACCCAGAGCCTGCACACCAACGCGCTGGACGAAGCCATTGCCCTGCCCACCGACTTCTCGGCCCGCATTGCGCGCAACACCCAGCTGTATCTGCAGCACGAAACCGACATTACCAAGGTAGTCGACCCCTGGGGCGGCAGCTACTACGTGGAGACGCTGACTCATGAGCTGGCCGACAAGGCCTGGGCGCTGATTCAGGAAGTGGAGGCGCTGGGCGGTATGGCCAAGGCCATCGAAACCGGCCTGCCCAAGCTGCGCATCGAGGAAGCCGCCGCCCGCAAGCAGGCCCGCATCGACTCGGGCCAGGAAGTCATCGTGGGCGTGAACAAGTACCAAACCACCGAGAAAACCGAGGTCGAAGTGCTCGACATCGACAACGACGCCGTGCGCGAAAGCCAGATTGCCCGCCTCAAACAGGTTCGTGCCAATCGGGACGAAGTAGCCGTGAAAGTGGCCCTGGCCGCCATCACCAAGGCCGCCGGCATCCGGGTAGAAGAACTGGGAAAAATGACTGCAGCAGTTGACGATGCTTCGGCCGAAACTCAACCCTCAACCCTCAGCCCTCAAAACTTGCTGGCCTTGGCCGTGAACGCCGCCCGCGCCCGCGCCACCCTCGGCGAAATCTCCGATGCCCTCGAAGCACAGTACGGCCGCCACCAGGCCACCACGCGCACCGTGGCCGGCGTGTATAGCAGCGAGATGCACCACAACGAAGCCTTCGAGCGGGCCCGCGCGGCGGCCGAGGACTTTGCCGCTAACCAAGGCCGCCGCCCCCGCATGCTCGTCGCCAAAATGGGTCAGGACGGCCACGACCGCGGCGCCAAAATCATCGCCACCAGCTTCGCCGACGTAGGTTTCGACGTGGACCTGGCCCCCCTGTTCCAGACGCCCGCCGAAGTAGCCCGCCAGGCCGCCGACAACGACGTGCACGTAGTGGGCGTGAGCAGCCTCGCCGCCGGCCACAAAACCCTGCTGCCCCAGCTGCTGGCGGAGCTCCAGCAGCTCGGCCGCGAAGACATCCTGGTGATTGCCGGCGGCGTAATTCCGGCCCAGGACTACCAGTTCCTGTACGACGCGGGCGTGGCCGGCGTGTACGGCCCCGGCACGGTCATCGCCACCGCCGCGCTGGAGATTCTGGGGAAGCTGGGGGAGTAGAATTTCATTCCGTTGGTCAGCGCAAGACCTGTTTAGTTACCGTTACAAAGGCCTGCCCCACCCGGCGGGCCTTTTGCGCGCTCGAATCATTGATGCAACGTATTAATATACAAATTTTTATATACTCAAATCAGATAGCCTCCTGGCGGATTATCTGTTATCCGTTATAGCTTTAGGTTTCTTTCCAAATCTGATTTCTTGTTCGTGAGAGCATTTATACTTTTTATATCCTCGCTGCTTTTCTTTATTAGCTACCCCGGCCATTGTCAAGGAGGTCCGGACTGGGAATGGGCACAACAAAAAGGCATTGGTGGACAGGGAATTGCAGTTGATGCACAGGGTAATTCCTACGTCGCTGCTATTTTCTCCGGCACTGTTTCTTTCGGCAGCGTTACCCTGACGACTTGGGGCCTAAATGACATTTCGCTGGCCAAGTACGACCCGCAGGGCAAGTTGCTATGGGTGCAGCAAGCCGGTGGAACCGATAATGACGGCATATTCGCCGTAGCTGTTGATGCCATTGGCAATGCCTACGTGACGGGAGGATTTAGCTCGGCTACAACAAGGTTTGGCGCTATTTCGCTGGCCAAACGCGGCGCGGTGAGCAATCACAGCAACTTGTTTGTAGCAAAATACTCGGCGCAGGGCACTGCCCTATGGGCCCGAACTTTCGCGGGCGGCTCGTACGACGATTCGGACGGCACAAGCATTGCCGTCGACCAGCAGGGCAATGTATACGCGGCGGGCGGGTTTGAATTCTACCTCAACCTCGATGGCCACCCCCAGATTATTGCGCCTTCGGGCTACCTGTCGGCGTTTCTGATAAAGCTTGATGCGCAGGGTACCGTGCAATGGGGACGCAGCGCTGGCAACACGGGCAACGTGTTGGCCAACCGAGGCTACGTGAGCGTGGCGCCCAACGGTGCCATCTATTTCGCGGGTGCTACCACTGTTGCAAACAACTCTCGGGATGCACTACAAGCTTTTCTGAAGTGTTTCGATGCTGCAGGCCGCGAGCAATGGGCGCACGTTTGGGGCAACCCCGCTGCTTCAGCCATCACATCCGGCGTTACCGCCGACGCCCAGAGCAACGCCGTGCTCACGGCCAGCTTCGACGGCCTAGTGGCCCTGGGCAATGGGCAGGTGCTTAGCGGAAATTACCCGAGCAGCTTTGTTATCCAGTGCGATTCGCAGGGCTCGGTGGGCTGGGGCCGGGTGCTGGGCACGGCTGGTATTGCAGCCATCGCGGCCGATGCGCACGGCAATACCTACTTAGCGGGCACCTATCACAAAAACGATAGAATAGGGCCTTTTTCACTTCGAATGGACAGCTACGAAGCTGATTTGTGTGTAGCCAAACTCGACCAGTTGGGGCAAGTAGTGTGGGTGCGTACGGGCGGCGGTAGCGCTTCCAGCGGCGCCACTGCCCTAGCCTCCGATGCCAATGGCCACGTTTACGTTACTGGCTGGGGAATGGGCCGGGGCCACTGCGGCGCGGCACCGGACGGCGCTTCGGGACTGGTGTTGGCAAAGCTGCGGCGCGACAATTTCTCGCTACCTCCGGTTTTGGCAGAAGGGTCGCTGCAAGTGTATCCCAATCCGGCCCACGCACCCAGCTTCGATGTGGTCTTTCCCGGCGCTGCCGATGGCGCCGGCGACTTACAATTATTGTCATCAATGGGCCAGTTGGTGCGCACCCAGACAGTGTACCTGGGCAAAGGCTTGGTGCAAACGCCCTTCGATTGCACCGGGGTGCCGCCCGGCCGCTACGTGCTGCGCCTTGTGCAGGCCAATACTGTGCACACCGGTCAGCTGGTATTAGAGTAGCAATACCAGCTGACCATACGCTTGAGCAGAAGTATGGAGAAGCCATCAAGCATTTTGCCCAAAGCGGCAATTGTATCGATATTCTTCCGTCGCAGGCAGCGCATCTATTCTTCTAAGAACGTCTTGTTGCTCCTATCTCAACAACCCTCTCGTCTTCACAGATATTACGAGCACTGGCAAGTCAACAATCAGTAAGTTAGCGTCCGCTGTCTCACCTTGTTCCTCGCCCCATGCCCCTGCTCGCCCAACTCCTCATCGGTTTCGTCGCCCTGCTGCACCTGTACATTCTGTGGCTGGAGATGTTTGCCTGGACCACCCGCGGCCCCAAAACCTTCCGTTCGCTGCGGCCGGAGCTGTTTGAGCCCACCAAGGTGCTGGCAGCCAACCAGGGGCTGTACAACGGATTTCTGGCCGCCGGGCTGGTGTGGGCGCTGCTGATTGCGGACCCGGCTTGGCAGCGCAACGTGGCCTCGTTTTTCCTGGGATGCGTGGCGGTGGCGGGCATCTACGGGGCGGCCACGGCGGGGCCGCGCATTTTGCTGGTGCAAACGGTGCCCGCGCTACTGGCGCTGGCGGCCGTGTGGCTGGCGTAGCGCGAATTTTTAGTTCGCGCTACATCACCTCGAATTCAATGACCCACACCCACTCGTTGCGGGCCCAGGCCGTGGGGTAGATGGAATCGAGCAGGCCGCGAAAGGCGGCGACGGGGCTGGCGTACCAGCGGAATTCGCCTGGCCGGGCGGGGGCGGGCTCCACCCCGCCCCAGGGTAGCT
>NZ_BAAGZM010000235.1:0-6227 GCF_054778495.1 Hymenobacter agri | reverse complement strand
GACCGGCTGGGCCGCCGGCACCTACTTCGTGCGGGTGCAGTCGCGCGCGGCCGTGGCCGTGCAGCGGCTGGTGGTGGAGTAGTGGGGCCCCTCACCCCCCCGGCCTCCTCTCCTCGGGGAGAGGGGGAGCCACGGCGACGCCAGGTTATGCTAATAAAAAAAGCCTCGTATCTCCGAGGCTTTTTTATTGTAATCCGACCTAAGTCACAAAGTAATAAGGCTTCCCCTCTCCCCGAGGAGAGGGGGACGGGGGGTGAAGTGCCCAGCCTACTTCATGAACACCGGCCGAATCAGGTTCTCAAACGTGAAAATTTCGTCCCATTTCTCCTGCGTCAGCAGGCCTCGCTCGGTTACGGCGATGTCGTGGACGGACTTGCCGGTTTTGAGGGCTTCCTTGGCGATGTCGGCCGAGGCCTCGTAGCCGATGACCGGGTTGAGCTGCGTCACGATACCGATGCTGTTGCGCACCAGGTTTTCGGCGTGCTCCTTGTTGGCCGTGATGCCCACCACGCATTTCTCGCGCAGGGTGCGGCAGGCGTTGGTCATGTACGAGATGGAGGTGAACAGCGCGAAGCTGATAACCGGCTCCATCACGTTCAATTGCAGCTGGCCGGCCTCGGCGGCCATCGTGACGGTGAGGTCGGCCCCGATGACGTAGAACGCCGTCTGGTTCACCACTTCGGGCACCACCGGGTTTACCTTGCCGGGCATGATGCTGGAGCCGGGCTGCAGGGGCGGCAGGTTGATTTCGTTGATGCCCGTGCGCGGGCCCGATGAGAGGAGGCGCAAATCGTTGCAGATTTTGGAGAGCTTCACGGCCGTGCGCTTCAGCACGCCCGATAGCTGCACGTAAGCGCCCGTGTCGTAGGTGGCCTCGAAGAGGTCGCCGGCCAAGCTCAGGTTCAGGCCCGTAATCTGGCGCAGGTGCTCGGTCACGAGCTCGGGATAGCCGGTGGGCGCGTTGATGCGCGAGCCGATGGCCGTAGCGCCCATGTTGATTTCGTCAATCAGCCGGCGCGAGTCGTCGATGCGCAGCAGCTCCTCGCGCAGGTTGGTGGCGAAGGCCTTGAACTCGTCGCCCATGCTCATCGGCACGGCGTCCTGCAATTGGGTGCGGCCCATTTTCAGGATGTCGCGGAATTCCTCGGCCTTTTGGGCGAAGGCATCGGCCAGCGCCGCCAGGGTTTCGCGGTAGCCCACCAGCTTGTTGTTGAGGGCAATGCGGAAGGCGGTGGGGTAGGCGTCGTTGGTGCTTTGCGAGCAGTTGACGTGGTTATTCGGGTGGCAGTATTGGTACTCGCCCTTCTGGTGGCCCATCATTTCGAGGGCCACGTTGGCGATGACTTCGTTGGCGTTCATGTTCACCGAAGTGCCCGCGCCGCCCTGAATCATGTCGGTGAGGAACTGGTTGTCGAACTCGCCGCTGGCCACGCGGTCGCAGGCGGCGGCAATGGCGTCGGCGATATTGCCGGGCAGCACACCGAGCTCCTTATTGGCCAGGGCGGCGCCCTTTTTCACGTAGGCCAGGGCCTGCACAAACAGCGGCTCGGCCTTGATGGGAATGCCGGTGATGGCAAAGTTTTCGAGGGCGCGCAGCGTCTGGATGCCGTAGTAGGCGGTGTCGGGCAGGCTGCGTTCGCCCAGAAAGTCGTGTTCGGTGCGGGAGGTGGACATTGGCGGGTTTTGGGGTGGGATGATGGGGCGTGTACGGAAAGGCCGAAAGCCGGGGCAAACCTACGGCGGCGCGTTGCAACGGGGGGGCAATTTGGGTGTTTATTTGTTTTTGCTCGATTACGCTTTCCCGCAGTGGCCGCAATGGTCAAGCGCAGTGAGCGCAGTGTCATCGTCCTCCACTGCGGCCACTGCGGGAAAAATCTCCCTAAATCATCTCGCATGAAACGCCGATACCTTCTCCTGCTGGCCCTCGCCGGCTGCTCTCAGCTCGAAAAAACCGCTACCATCGGCCCCGATGCCCGCTTCGATGCCTTCAAAAACCAGTTTATTGAAGCGTTGTGGAAGCAAAGCCCCGACTACGCCTCCGGCATGGGCTACCACAAGTACGATTCGCTGCTGCTGATTCCCAACGCCGCCCAGCGCCAGGCCGACGACGCTTTCGCGCAGCAAAACCTGGCCGCGCTGGGCAAATTCACTCTCGACAGCCTTTCGCCCAACAACCAGATTGACCTGCGCCTGCTCCGCAACGAGCTGCGCGCCCAGCGCTGGTACGCCGACACGCTCCGCAGCTGGCAGTGGAACCCCGCCAGCTACAACCTCGGGGCCAGCGTGGGCGAGCTCCTCAACGGCCGCCACTTCCGCCTCGACCGCCGTCTGCGCAACATCTCCGACAAAATCAGCCACGCGGCCGACTACTACGCGGCGGCCAAAGCCAACATCAGCAACCCTACGAAGGAGCACACCGAGCTGGCCATCAAGCAAAACACGGGTGGCCTAGCTGTGTTCGGGGCCGCGCTGGCCGATTCGGTGCGGAAATCGGGCCTGACCGAAGCTGAGAAAAAGACCCTGACCGCCCGCATTGCCGCCACCCGCGCGGCCGTGCAGGGCTACATGGACTTTCTCAAAAAAGACGTGCTGACTGCCGGCAAGTTCCGCTCGTTTCGCATCGGTAAGGAGCTGTTCGAGCGGAAGTTTGCCTACGACATTCAGTCGCGCTACTCGGCCGCCGACCTGTACCAAGAAGCCCTCAGGCACAAGGCCGAGCTGCTGCATGACATGGGCCGCCGCGCCGCCCGGCTCTACCCCAAGTATCTGCCCGGCCAGCAGGCCCCGGCCGATACGCTGGCCCTCATCACGGCCGTCATCAACCAGCTCACGCTCAAGCACGCCCCGCGCGATGGTTTTGTGGACGCCGTGCGCCGCCAGATTCCGACCCTCGTGGCCTTCGTGAACGAGCACAAGCTGCTGACGCAGGACCCCAGCAAGCCGCTGGTAGTGCGCGAAACCCCGCTCTACATGCGCGGCAGCGGCGCGGGCGCCAGCGTGTCGGCCCCCGGTCCCTACGACAAGGGCGCCAATACCTACTATAACGTGGAACCGATTCCGGCCGACTGGACGCCAGCCCAGGCCGAGAGCTACCTGCGCGAGTACAACGACTACACCCTGCAGATTCTCAACATCCACGAAGCCATTCCGGGCCACTACACGCAGCTCGTGTACGCCAACCGCTCGCCCTCGCTGGTGAAAAGCATTTTCGGCAACGGCGCCATGATTGAGGGCTGGGCCGTGTACGCCGAGCGCATGATGCTGGAAAGCGGCTACGGCAACAACTCCGACGAAATGTGGCTGCTGTGGGACAAATGGAACATGCGCTCGACGCTGAATGCCGTCATCGACCACGCCATTCAGGTCGATAACATGAGCGAGACCGAGGTGGTGAAGCTGTTGCGCCGCGAGGGCTTTCAGGAAGAGGCCGAGGCCCGGGGCAAGTGGCTGCGCGCCACCCTCAGCCAAGTGCAGCTGAGCAGCTATTTCACGGGCTATACCGAGATTTACGCGCTGCGCCAGGAGCTCAAGCAAAAGCAGGGCAAGGAGTTCGACCTGAAGGCGTTCAACGAAAACTTCCTCAGCTACGGCAGCGCGCCGGTGAAATACATCCGCGAACTGTTGCTGCGTAAGTAAGCTGAACCTGAAAACGCTTTTCGCAGTTTAACGGCCTTGCGGCCGGCCTCGGCTCACCTGCCCGCCGGGGCGGGCTGCTTTTTTATTCACTATTGCCACTCACCGGTCGCCACCGGCTTTTTATGACGGAAGAACAGCGCAAGCACGTACTCGATACCGACGATGAGCACCTGCGTCGCCTCACCCACGAGCACATGAAGGTGTTTGCCAAATTCACCACCGCCGACTGCGCCATCTGTCAGGCGCTGGCTCCGCCTTTCGCCAAGTTCGTCGACGACCCCGGCAACGAGTCCATCCTCTTCGTGCGCCTCGACTCCGACGAAAATCCCGTGGCCAAAAAGCTGATGCAGGAGAAGGTAGCGCCCTTTTTTGTGAGCTACTGCCAGGGCCGCATCCTGGAATGCGACAACCTGACCACCGAAGCCGAAGTGGAAGCGCAGCTACACCGCCTGCGCACCTTCGTGCCCGACCACGCGTAGGCCCCGTACCGGCCACACACCGGCCGGGCCGCTACCTTTGAGCATGTTTTTTCTGCTTTCGAAGGTTTTGGATGTGGTGCTGGTGCCTACCGTGTGGCTGCTGGCACTGTTGCTGGGGGCCATGCTGGCCCGGCAGCCGCGCCGCTGGCTGCTGGCCGCGCTGGCGGTATTTCTGGTTACGACCAATCCACTGATAGTAAATGAGCTGCTGCTGGTCTGGGAGCGTCCGGCGGTGCCACTGGCCGCGCTACCGCGGCGTGCCGATGCCGCCGTGCTGCTCACCGGCATTACCAGCGTCAGAAAGTCGCCGCACGACCGGGTATACCTCGGTCAAGGCGCCGACCGGTTCACCAGTGCGCTGTGGCTGTACCGGGCCGGGCGCGTGCGGCGCATCATCGTGTCGGGCGGTTCGGGAGCGGTACAGGCCACAGCCCACACCGAGGCCGACGACCTCACCACATTGTTGCGGCTGGCGGGCGTGCCCAATTCGGCCATCATTCGCGAAGAAAAAAGCCGCAACACCCGCGAAAACGCGCTGTTCACCAAGCAGTTGCTCACGCCAGAGCAGGACACGCTCATCCTCGTCACCTCCGCGTTTCACCAGCGGCGGGCCATGGGCTGCTTCGCCAAAGTGGGCCTGCATCCCCTCGAATTCCCGGCTGGCTACCGCAGCACCGACCGCAGCCTCGCGCCCGATGCCTGGCTGATACCCAACCCCGATGCCCTGGCCAATTTCAGCCTGCTCATGCACGAGGTGGCCGGCTGGCTGGTGTATAAGGTGCTGGGCTACGCGTAGGAGGGAGGGAGGAAGTAAAAAGAAGAACGTCATGCTTCGACAAGCGCAGCATGACGTTCTTCCATCGACTTCGCTGCTACTCCGTCTTCGCCACCGGCGCGGTTTCCTTGCCCACCCAAATCGACTTCTGGTTCACAAATTCCCGAATGCCGAGGTAGGACAGCTCGCGGCCGTAGCCCGACTTCTTCACGCCGCCGAAGGGCAGCTCGGGCATCGACTTCACCAGGCCGTTCACGAACACGGCACCGCTTTCAATCTGGCGGGCCATGGCCTCGCCTTTTTTGGAGTCGGCCGTCCACACGGCCGCGCCCAGGCCGAAGCGCGAGTCGTTGGCCAGGCGCACGGCGTCGTCGGCGTTTTTGGCTTCGAGCACCAGCGCCACCGGGCCGAACAATTCTTCGGAGTAGGCGCGCTGCCCGGGCTTGATGTTCGACAATATCATGGGGCGGAAGAGGGCGGTGCCGGGCTTGGCCTGGCCGCCGTGCAGCTCAATCTTGGCGCCTTTTTTCACCGAGTCTTCCACTTGTTGGGTTAGCTCGTCGGCCAGGTCGGGGCGGGCCAGCGGGCCGTATTGCGTGGCCTCGTCGAGCGGGTCGCCGGGGCGCAGGGCCAGCAGGTGGGTTTTCAACTGGTTGATGAACTCGCGGCACACCGCCTTCTCCACAATGAAGCGCTTGGCGGCAATGCAGCTCTGGCCGCTGTTAATCATGCGGCTCTGGGCGGCGGTTTTAGCAGCCAGGGCCAGGTCGGCGTCGGCCAGCACAATGAACGGGTCGGAGCCGCCCAGCTCCAGCACGGTTTTCTTGATGTACTGCCCGGCCAGCGCCGCCACCGAAGCGCCCGCGCCTTCCGAGCCGGTCAGTGTCACGGCCCGCAGGCGGTCGTCGGCAATGAGCGGCTCCACCTGGTCGGAGCCGATGAGTAGGGTACGGAAGCAGGCCGGCGGCAGCCCCGCATCATGAAAAATCTTTTCGAGGGCCAGGGCGCACTGCGGCACGTTGGAGGCGTGCTTGAGCAGGCCCACGTTGCCGGCCATCAGGGCCGGGGCGGCGAAGCGCACCACCTGCCACAACGGGAAGTTCCAGGGCATCACGGCCAGCACCACGCCAATGGGCTGGTAGCTGATGAAGCTGCGGCCGGCGTCGGTTTTGATGAGCTCATCGGCCAGGAAGGCTTCGGCGTGCTCAGCGTAGTAGTCGCAGCAGGTAGCGCACTTCAGCGCCTCGGCCCGGCCGTCGGTGATGGGCTTGCCCATTTCGAGGGCCATGAGGTGGGCCAGCTCGTTCTGGCGCTCGCGCAGCAGGGCGGCGGCCCGG